>JBBDTT010000053.1:0-10062 GCA_040904285.1 Actinomycetota bacterium | reverse complement strand
GGGGAAGCGTCTCCAGCCGGAACAGGAACTGGTCCACCTCGAAGAAGCCGCCGATCACCAGAACGGCCGCCGGGATCACGGAGGCGTCCACGGTGGACACGACGGGGGGCGGGACCGCCCCGCCATCGGTCGGAGGTGCCGTCGGCAGCGGCGCCGTCGCCCCACCCACCGGCGTCGGCGTGCCCGGCGCGATCGAGAAGAACACCAGGTTGGAGGCGTCGGCGGCGTTCTGCATGAGCCGGATCAAGCCGGGCAGGTCGGCGCTGGCGGGAACCTTCTGGTTGAACTTCGCCAGGCGCCGGCGGACCTCGGGAAGCTGCGCGCGTGCGGCCCGAAGGCGGTTGAGCTCGCCCAGCAGGAACGCCTCGTCCTGCTGGGCGCGCTCCAACTCCTCGCGACGCTCGCCGACCTCCCCCATCTTGGGGAGGATCGCCACGAAGACGACCACGATGACCAGGAGCGCCATGCCGATCGCGGTGAAGAGCGGGGCACGCCGGTTCACGACTCGCGCCTTCCCTCGACGGTGATCTCCTCGGTCAGGTCCACGGTCGACGTGAACGTCACCGCGGGCACTTCCGCCACCACGGCCAGGCTGGAAGAGCTGATCCAGGGGTTGATCATGCCGCGGATCTTCTCGAGTGCCGTCAGCCACTCCGCGACCGTCGGGTGCCGGTCGGCGAACCCGGTGAAGCTGATCTGGCCGATGATCCCCTCGCCGCCGACGCCCGGAACCCCGCCCGTCGAGGGGTCATCGACGGAGGCGGTCATCACCGTCAGCCACGCGCGGCCGGGGATGACGAGCGACAGGTCGCGGAGGACCCCCGACCAGCGAACCTCGTTCCGCATCAGCGTCCCGAGGAGCTCCTCCTTGTCCGCGATCTCCGCGAGGATCTCGTCGAAGCGGCTGAGCTCGTCCACCTCGGCCTGCAGTTCGGCGTTACGAGCCAGCTGCGCGTCGAGGTCCCGCTGCACGCCGGACAGCTCCAGCTGCTGCATGAACCAGAACCCCCCGAGCAGCAGGATGACGACCAGGCCGATGGCGGCGACGACCGTGGTCTGGCGGCGCGCCCTCTGGCGCTCGAGCATCTCCGGGGGAAGCAGGTTGATGCGTGTCATCGATCCTCTCCCGGCAGGGCCAAGCCGACCGCGACGGCGAGGACGGGCTCGGCCTCGGACAGCTCCTCGTCGGGCAGGTTGAGCCGGGCGTGCACCTTCTCGAACGGCCGCCCGCGCTCCACGTTCGTGGAGAGGCGCTCGCGGAGCAGGTCGAGCAGCCCCGCCAGCTTCGAGCCGCCGCCGCTCACGACCACGCGTTGGATCCGGGCCCCCGGGGTCTGGGCCAGGTAGAAGTCGAGCGACGAGCGGACCTCGTCCACGAACGTGCCCGCCCGGCTGAACGCGACCCGGTCGACCTCGTCGGCGGAGCCGTTGCCCTCGGCCTGGCCCCGCTTGGCGGTCTCGGCTGCCTCGTCGTCCATCCCCATGGCGCGTCCGATCGCCTGGGTCACGTCGCGGCCGCCCGAGGGCAGGATCCGGACGAACCGCGGCGTGCCGCCCTCGTGCACGCAGATGTTCGTGACGTCGCTTCCGATGTCGATCACGGCCTCACCGCCGGGATCGGCGTCGAGGCCCATGCCGGGCGCGCCCCCGATGGAGCGCACCAGCGCGAACGGCACCAGGTCGATCCCCACGGGCTCGAGCTTTGCCGCCGTCGCGGCGTTGACCAGACTGCCCACCATGTCCTTCTGGGCGGCCACGAGCAGCAGGCGGACCAGGCTTCGGCCCTCCTCGGTGAACTCCTCGATCACGTCGTAGTCCAGGATCGCCTCGTCCACCGGCAGGGGGATGAATTCCTGGACCTGAAAGGGCAGCGATTCGCGGAGCTCCTTCTCGGGGAGGGCCGGAAGGGTCACCTCGCGGACGATCACCCGCTGGTTGCCCACTCCCAGGTGGACGCCCCTGGACTTGAAGCCCCCCCGCGTCCAGAGCTCGCGCATGGCCTCGGCCAGCGCGCTCAGGTCGCGGACCTCGCCGCTCTCCACGATCCCGGGGTTCAGCCGGACCTGGGCGGCGCGAAGCAGCGTGGGCGGATCCGAGCCGACGGAGAGCTCGGCGGCGCGAACCGCGGTCGAGCCGACGTCGACGCCGATACGGGTCTTGGCCACCTTAGGACAGCTCCTCCACCCTGACCGAACGTTCGGAGAGATAGCTTTCCACGTCGGATTCCCGGATTCGGTAGTTCTTGCCAACTCGGATCGCGGCCAGCTGCCCGCTCTTGATGAGCCGATAGACGGTCATGTTGGACACCCGCATGCTGCCGGCGACCTCCCCCACGGTGAGGAGGCGGTCTCCCACGAAGCTCCGGCCCTTCGGTGCCATTGGGCTCTCCCTTACACGGCCCTGACCTGCGACTTTAACATAGTCCACAGGTGTAACAGAACTCACAGGTTCAACAACTCGAACATACTCACCGCACGCCCCGACGCTAACGAGAGGAACGGTCGTTGTCAAACATCACGGAGGGCGACTTTGATGCGCGCACGTTCAATGACAGAACTGTAATTTCCCCTGGTTGACAGGGGTCGGCGCGAGGCCCCGATCAGCTCAGCAGCGACAGGTACGCGTCGGCGATCTCGGCGCCCCACAGCGCGGCCGCGATGGCCCCGGCGGCCAGGAACGGCCCATACGGGAGCGCGGCCTTGCGGGCCCGTCCTGCGGCAAGTGCCACCACTCCCCCGACCCCGCCGAGCAGGACGCCGAGAGCGGCGGCCACCGCCACGACCGCGAGGCCCTGGCTCCCCAGGACGAGGCCGATCAGGGCCGCCAGCTTGACGTCACCCATGCCCATGCCGCCGGGCCGGATCAGCGCGATCAGGAGCAGCCCTCCCCCGTACGCGAGGAACCCGAGCCCGGCGGCGAAGGCGTTCGCGTCCCGCCCCGCCAGATCGAGTGCGACCACCGCGACCGCGAACAGGACCAGGCACGGGTAGACCACGGCGTTGGGGAGGATCCGGTGGCGGAGGTCGACCATCGCCAGGGCGAGGAGGATCCCCAGGAACGGCGCGACCACGGCCGCGACGGCCACGTCGTCGTAGCGGAGCATGGCGGACGCGAAGAGCACGGCCGTGGAGGCCTCGAGGAACGGGTACACGGGCGAGATCCGGACCCCGCAGTTGCGACACCGCCCGCGGAGCAGCGCGTAGGACGCGAGGGGGATGTTGTCCCGGGCCCCGATCTGGGCCCCGCACGCCGGGCAACGGCTCCTCCCCCGGCCGATGGATTCCCGGAGGGGCGTGCGGTGGACGACCACGGTGAGGAACGAGCCGAAGGTCAGGCCGAACAGCACCGCGACCAGGACGTCCACGGGCGTAGCGTACCGACTAGTTGTTGGTGATCTCGCGGATGTAGGCGATGTCCGGGTTGAACCCGGTCACCGCGCCGGCGCCGGGGATGAGCATCGGCCGGAACGTGAACGAGAACTGGTTCGCGATGTTCACCGTCCCGCCGATGATCTGGCCTCCCAGGCCGAGGTTGTTGTTGTTCATGGTCACCGTGCAAGGCGTGTACACGAAGACCCGCACGTCGGTGAAGTTGGTGTTGTTGGCCATCGTGATGTCCTGGGATCCGGTGCAGCTCGTCACCGAGGAGCGCGGAACGATGATGTAGAGGTTGCGGGCCGTCCCCGGAACGGTCGAGCGGAACGTGGTCTGGTTCGCCGTGGCGAATGAGCCGTCGGTGATGATCGCGGCGTCGGCGGCCAGATTGACCGTGGTGTTGGTGTCGAACGCCAGGGCGCACCCGGGCGCCACGCGGTAGACGGTCTTGGCGGTCACCCCCGTGGTCGCGAGCGTGGTTCGCAGCGTCGTGCAGCTGGACTGGTTCGAGATGGCATACCCGGCGGCCTGCCACGAAACCTGGTCGTAGTCGACGGTCGGGAAGTCGAACCTGAGCGGCGCGGGCGACGGGCTGCTCGCGATGATCGTGCCCCCGACCCGCCCGCTGCATCCCGTGCAGCTCGACGCGGTGCGGGCGTTGTTCACGATGAAGGACGAGTTGGACATCGAGATCGAACCGGAGCTGGTGCTGGCGTCGTGCCCGACCCGAGCCGAGTTCGACATCGTGATGTTCCCGCCGACGGCGAGGTCCTGGAGGACGTGGCACGAGCTGCTCAGCGTCGCCGTCCCCTGCGCGGTGACGCTGCCGTAGTCGAGCGTCGAGTTCGAGCAGGAGAAGTTGCCGTTCGTATACAGGTTGCCGTCGTTTCCGGCGTTCCCGTTCACCGTCAGGTTGTTCTGGACCGCCAGGCCCGTGTCCGAGAAGATCGCGTAGCCGAACGACCCCAGCACGGAGTTCAGGCGGACCTCCGTCTGCATGGTCCGGGTGACGGCGTTGGCGGAGCCCTGGGCGACGGCGGTTCCCCGCGAGGTGAGGAGGACCCCGAGGGGCGGGGCGTTGGGGTTCAGCGGGCAGGCGAGCTCCTGTCCGGCGACCCCGGGAAACGTGGGGTAGAAGCTCGCGGTGACCTGGAACTCGGCACCGGGCTCGATCGGGATGGCCGTGGCGGCGGGGGCGCACTGCAGGCTCTGGGTGGGTGTCCGCGGCAGCCGGGCCAGGTAGGTGTCCAGGCCGGCCTCCGCCGCGTGGATCGCCTGGATCCGCTTGCGGTCCGCCGCGCTCTGGGTCGAGTTGTGCGACGCGAGCTGAACCGTGACCAGGCTGAGGGACAGCACCACCATGCTCACGAGCATTGCGGTGATCAGCGCGACTCCGCGCTCGTCCCGGTGGAATCGCTGCAGCATCGGCCGTACCTCCTAGGCGAGCGGGACCACCGCGCACACGCTGAGTGGGTACCCGTACGAGGTGTTGCGCCCCGAGATCGAGGCCGCCACGGACACCGGGTTCCCCGAGTCCCCGTCCGTCTGCGTCGCGATGGTCACGTCCACGATCCGGCCGCCCTTGGTGGGGTCGGAGTCCAGTACGAACGCCGGCACTCCGAGCTCCACGTTGACCACGTTCTCCGCGACGACCCGCCACCCCGAGACCGTGCCGGAGGGGTCCGCCGTCGACCAGTCGCGGCGCTGGAGCTCGCCGTCCGTGATCCGCCACTGGACGCATCGGTTTCCCGGCGTCCGGACGTCGGCGTTGGCCTGCGTGTAGACCCGAAGGCTGTAGTGGGGCGCGAAGGGCGCGGTCTCGGCGGCGGGGTCGTACAGGACGTTGCCGGAGCGGATCTCCTTGTCCAGCTGCTGGACCGCCAGCCGGACCTGGTCGTTGTCGTGACTCCGATCCATCTGGCGCTCCACCCCGGCCTGGACCGAGACCATGATCGACAGGAACATCGTGGCGACGATCCCCAGCAGGGACATCGTCACCATCATCTCGACGAGGGTCATTCCGGCCTCGGCGCGCCGCTCAGACACTGGGGGCCTCCTGGTACGTGCCCGAGACTTGAAGCGTGCCCAGGTCGACGTGCACGTCCACGTCAACCAGGTCGTTCCCCGCGTGGGTGACCTCGAACGACAGGTCGACCACGACGGGTGAGGCCGCCGACGCGGCCGCGGCCGTCCGGGTGTTGACGCACGGTGTCGGCGAGCAGGTCTTCGAGGTCGAGGTCGAGGTGGTGCCGCCCGTCCGCACCGTGGCCGAGAGGGCCACCCGCAGCAGGCCGCCCGGCGACAGGGGATCCTGGATGGTCAGACTCGTGACGGGAACCGTGACCCCCGGCCCGGGGTTGACCGTCACGTTCGTGTAGCCGAGGCCGTTCCACACCGAGAGGGTTCCGGTCGCCGTCACGCCCGGCGCCGTGGTGTTCGCGCCCGTCTGCGCCGACACGGTGTCGGAGTAGCCGTTCAGCCGCACCAGGTAGCCCTGCCAGCCAAGGGGGACGAGGAGCGCGCCCAGGCCGCTGGGGAGCCCGCCGATCCGGACGTCGCCGATCGTCCGGGCCGCGGTCACCCCGATCCGCCCGTCGCCGGTGGCGTCGAGGACGCGGTCGGTGGTCCCGGTGGTCCTGTACGAGGCGATCGAGGCCAGGTTGGCCGTTCCCAGGTTCAGCAGCAGGCCGCCGGCGAGCGTCAGCCCGGCGCTGATCGACGCCGCCTGCGCCCCGGTCGAGGTGCCACACGGTTGCTGGTCGGTCTGGAGCGCGCAGCCGTTCACGCTGGTGGCGTACGTCGTGCTGGTCGTCGAGCCGGTGTTGCCCGAAGCCAGGCTCAGGTTCAGGGCGTTGCCCGACCCCGTCGACAGCACCTGGGAGCTCCCCCCGGCCGTGGCCGTGGAGTACTCCGTCCCCGGCTGGGCCGGATCGTTGTCGGCGGCGGAGGCCGCGCTCTCGCGGCCCACGGTCGTGTCGTCCAGGGTCAGTCCGGACGTGGTCACCGAGCCCTGCACCGACGCGATCTGCTCGATCTGCATGGTCGAGGCCTGGGCCGGCATCCACAGCGTGGCGGAGGCCAGGCCCAGGCCGTTCGCCTCGCCGCTCACCGACACGGTCCCGGCAGAGTTCTGGGCGCTCCCGTACAGGAACGGCTGGCGGGGCGCGGCGAACGGATGGGTGGCGGTCGAGACGCCCGTCGGCGAGTAGAACACCGACTGGACGACGACTTCGGCGTCCCGTCCGCGACGGGCCGGGTCGGCCCAGGTCACCACGGCCGTCACCCGGAAGGCGTTCAGCGTGGAGTCGTTCTCGTAGTAGGTCACGTACACCGCGCGGGAGTACGTGGTCGGCCCGACGGTCGCGGTCCCCTGGTGGGGCACGAGCGGCTCGACCGTGGGGTTCGCCCCGCGGGGGATCTCCTCCAGGTCGGCCGACGGGCTGGAGCGGTAGCAGTAGGAGGAGCCGTTCGGGCAACCCGAGGTGACGATCGCCGGGTCTCCCCCGGCCAGGTCGGTGTTCGACAGGCCCCGCTTGACGACGTCGAAGGGCAGTGAGCGGACCTGCTCCATCAGGCGGTTGGCCAGCCCGTTGGCGCCCTGGCGCTGGCGGGCCAGGGCGATGTCGGAGAACCCCACCGTCGCCGTGTAGGCGATCGTGACCAGGGACGCGAGGATCACGCCCTGGGCGACGAGCATCTCGACGAGCGTGAAACCCGCCTCACCCCGGGGCTTCCCGAGGCGGCGGCGCGCGCCGCGGAGCACGCGGCCGAGGCTGACCATGCCTCAGGTATCGGCAGACGGGCTTTCGCGCTGAAGGCGAACTCGGCGGTTCCGGGCGGTGCGGGGCGGTTCGCCCAACTAGTCGTTCGTGATCTCGCGCAGGTAGGCGATGTCCGAGTTGAAGCCGAGGATCACGCCCGCCCCGGGAATCAGCATGGGACGGAACGAGAACGAGAAGTGGTTGTTGATGTTCACGGTCTGGCCGAAGATCTGGCCGCCCAGGCCGATGTTGTTGTTGTTCAGGTTCACGGTGCAAGGCGTGTAGATGAACGTCCGCACGTTGATGAAGTCCGTGTTGTTGGCCAGGGAGATGTTCGGTACCGGGCTCTTCGACGAGCAGTTGTCCGCGCGCGAGTCGGGGGGCGTGGCCGGCGTGAAGAGGTTGCGCGGGACGATGAAGAAGACCTCCTTCGCGGTCGCCCCGTCGGGGGTCTTGAACACGGTGCGGTTCGACGTGGAGATCGAGCCGTCGCTGATGATTGCAAGATTTCCACCCAGCGTGATGTCGACGCCGGCGAGCGAGAGCGAGCACCCCGGACTGATACGCACCACGTAGTTGGTGGGCGTCCCGTTGAGGGTCTCGATGAAGTTCTTGGCGCTGGAGCAGTTGTTCTCCGTCCGGATCTGGTAGCCGGCGTCCGTCCACGCTGAGGGGACCCAGTTGACCGTCGGGAAGTTGATCCGGGGGGGCGCGGCCGACGGGGAGCTCGTGGTGATCGTGCCGATCACCCTGCCGGTGCAGCCGGAGCAGGTGGTGGCGGCGCGTGCGTTGTTCGCGATGACCGAGGGGCCCTCCATCGTTATCGAGCCGGTGGACGAGATCGCGTCGTGCCCCACCCGGGCGGAGTTCAGCATGGTGATCGATCCGTTGACCCGGAGGTCCTGCAGCACCGTGCACGAGTTCGACAGCGTGGCGCTCCCTTGGGCCAGGATGCTGCCGTAGTCCACCGAGGAGTTGCTGCAGGTGAAGTTCCCGTTCGTGTACAGGTCGGCGTCGTTGCCGTTGTTCCCGTTGACCGTCAGGTTGTTCACGACGTTGAACACCGTGTCGGAGAAGATCGCCTGGCCGAACGAGCCGAGGACCGGGTTGAGGCGCACCTGGGTCTGCATCGTCCGCGACACCGACCGAGCGTTCGCCACCGCCACGGCGGTGCCCCGCGAGGTGATCACGGCGCCGCCGGGGGGGGCCACGTTCGGGTTGAGCGGGCAGCTCATCTCCTGCCCCGGGATCCCCGGGAACGTCGGGTAGTACACGGCGGTGACCTGGTACTGCGCCCCGGAGTCGACCGGCAGGGTGGCGGGGCCGGGCGTGCACTGGATGTTCCCCAGCGCCGTCCGCGGGAGCAGCGCCAGGTAGGCGTCGAGGCCGGCCTCGGCGGCGTGCACGGCCTGGAGGCGCTTGCGGTCTCTGGAGCTCTGCTCCGAGTTGTGGACGGCGAGCTGGACCGAGATCAGGCTGAGGGACAGCACGACCATGCTCACCAGCATCGCCGTGACCATGGCCACCCCCGACTCGTTGCGGTGCAGCCTGCAGAGCATCCGTTTCCTCCTCATGCCGCCGGGATGGTCGAGCACACGCTGAGCGGATAGCCGTAGGACGTGTTCCGTCCCGAGATCGAGGCCTCGATGCGGATGGGGTTGCCGGAGTCGGAGTCGGTGAGCGTCACGATCTCCACGTCCACGATCCGGCTCCCCTTGCTCGGGTCGGTGTCGAGCTGGAACGCCGTCACGGGACCGCCCTCCAACGTGACGTTCACCACGTTCTCGGCGATCACCCGCCACGGGGACACGGACCCGTTCGGGTCGCCCGTGCTCCAGTCGCGGCGCTGGAGCTCCTCGTCCAGGATCCGCCACTGCACGCACCGGTTCCCGGGGTTGCGGATGTTCGCGAACGTCTGCGTGTAGATGGTGAGCCCCATCCCCGGGTCCGTCCCGGCCGGCAGGAAGGCGGGGTCGTTCGGGTCGTACAGGACGTTGCCGGAGCGGATCTCCTTGTCCAGCTGCTGTACGGCCAGCCGCGCCTGGTCGTTGTCGTGGCTCCGGTCCATCTGCCGCCCGATGCCGGCCTGCACGGAGGCCATGACCGAAAGGAACATGATGCTCACGATGCCGATGAGGCTGGTCGTGACCATCATCTCGACGAGCGTCATGCCCCGCTCGTCGTGAATGCCCCGCAGGCGATCCCGCAGGCGGCTCACGAGCCCGCCCCGGGGGCCGGCGTGTAGCTCGCCGCGGCAGTCGCGGTGGCGAGGTCCACGGCAATGGTCACGTCGGCCTGGTCGTGCTCCGACTCGGTGGTCGGACCGATGAAGAGCTTGTAGTTCAGCGTGCCGATCAGGGGCGGAAGGGCCTGGGCGATGGCCGCCGTGCGCAGGGTGCTCGCCCCCACCGGCACCGAGGTGGTGGTCACCCCGCCCGAGCGGAAGCTCCCGGTCATGACGATGCGCACCGTCTTGCCGTCGATGGTCCGGCTGTGATCCAGGGCCACCGTGAACGCGCGCGCGGCCGCGCCGACCACGGAGGTCCGCAGATCGACCGACGTGTAGCCGGTCCCGTTCCAGTACTGGAGGGTCCCGCCGGTGACCGCGGCCGACAGCGGCATGGCCGCGACGCTCTCCCCCGCCTCGGCCTCGAGCGAGGCGGTGTAGCCGCTGACGCGCATGATGCCGATGCCGTTGTCCCATCCGGTCGGCCCGGTCATGTCCCCGGGGAGGCCGCCGAGGGAGATCGTCGACATGGCGCGGGTGACCTGCGCGCCCATGCTCCCGTCCAGCGCGGCCGGGAGGTCCCGGTGGACCACGCCAGTGCTCGGCGTCGTCAAGGCGTTCACCGTGGCCAGGAACGCGTTGTCGAGGTCGACGCCGCCCTGGTCCACCTGGATCCACGTCCGGTTGGGTCCGGTGGTTG
>JBBDTT010000052.1:0-10069 GCA_040904285.1 Actinomycetota bacterium | reverse complement strand
CAGCTCCTGGCGCCACCGCATGAACTCGCCGAGGGTCCGCAGCACGCCCGCCAGCGAGGCGCCGAACTCCTGCTGGATGCCCACGGCCTGGACGCACCACGCGTAGTCGCGGCTGCCCACCCGCTCGACGCTCGCCTGGAAGGCCTCGGTCAGGGGCACCCCCAGCCGCGTCTCGGACAGGACCTGCGCGAACTCCTCGGCGACGGGCGGCTCGCCCTCCTCGGCCACCAGCGACATGGCCTGGGGGAGCGACGAGCCGGCCTCGAGCGAGGCGGCCAGCAGGTCGAACGCCTCGGGGAGCTGGGCGTCGAACCTCGTTCGCCACCGGTTGGCCCGCAGCCGGACCCACGCTCGCGCGGACGCGGCCACGGCCGCTGCGGCGATCACGCCGAACAGCGGGGACCACACGACACCGGCCACCAGGCCCAGGATCGCCGAGACGATCGCGGCCGCGGCGACGAACTCCGCCGGCGAGTACGGGATTCCCGCGCGGGTCAGCTCGCGGGTCAGCGAGCCGGAGAGCCTGCGCCCCGACAGGACGTCCTCCGCCACGCGGGTCACGGCGCCGAATCGCGGCGTGCTCGGGTTGCCGTAGCCGATCCCCTCGGGGATGTCGGCCTTCCTCGGCCGGGCCGCCAGGGCCCACACCCAGGCCGTCACCGCCAGGCCGAGGAAGACCGCGCCCGCGATCCCCAGGACCCTCACGACGCCCTCCGCCGGGAGCCGCGACCGGATGCCGGCGCCGAGACCCGCCCGAACGGCGGGGGGAGCTCGACGCCGCGAGCCTGGAGCTCGTCCAGCAGGTGGGGTCGAAGCCCCGTCCACTTGACCTTGCCCGCGCGGTAGTCGTAGTCGAACAGCGTCTGCAGGACCATCACGTCCCCCTCCATCCCCTGGATCTCGGCCACCTCGGTCACGCGGCGCTGCCCGTCGACCATCCGCGAGAGGTGCACGATCAGGTCGATGCCGCTCGCGATCTGCTCGCGGATCGCCCGCACCGGCAGGTCGAGCCCCGACATCAGCACCATGGTCTCCAGGCGGGACAGGGTGTCTCGCGGGGAGTTCGCGTGGATGGTCGTCAACGAACCCTCGTGGCCCGTGTTCATGGCCTGGAGCATGTCCAGGGCCTCGCCCCCCCGAGCCTCGCCGACCACGATCCGGTCGGGCCGCATGCGCAGCGCGTTGCGGACGAGGTCTCGGATCGTGATCTCGCCGCGGCCCTCCGCGTTGGGAGGCCGGGACTCGAGGCCGACCACGTGCGGCTGCATCAGGCGCAGCTCGGCCGCGTCCTCGATCGTCACGATCCGCTCGTCGTCCGGGATGAAGCTCGACACGACGTTGAGCAGCGTGGTCTTCCCGGTGCCCGTACCGCCGGACACGATCACGTTCTGCTTGCCGCGGACGCAGCACTCCAGGAACAGCGCGAGCTCCATCGAGAACGAGCCCAGGTTGATCAGGTCCTTCACGTGGTAGGGCTCGGCCCGGAACTTGCGGACCGTGAGGACCGGCGCGTGGGTTGCCAGCGGGGGGACGATGGCGTTGACGCGGCTCCCGTCGGGGAGGCGCGCGTCGACCATCGGGCTCGATTCGTCCAGCCGGCGGCCCACGCCGGTCACGATCTTGTCGATGACCGCGCGGTAGTGCTCCTCGTCGGTGAATCCGGCCTCCGTCTTCTCGATCAGGCCGCCGCGTTCCACCCACACCTCGTCGTGGGCGTTGCACATGATCTCGGTCACGCTCGGGTCGGCCAGGAACGGGTCGAGCGGGCCGTAGCCCAGGATGTCGCTCGCGATCTCCTCGACGAACGCCTTGCGCGTCGAGGGTGTCACCCGCACGTCCTCGCCGTTCAGCACGTCGTCGAGGGCGTCGCGCACGACCGCGCGCAGCTCGGCCTGGGTGTGCCGCTCGCGGTACAGCTTCGGACCGATCTCGGCGAGGACACGGCCCCGGATCTGCCGCTTCAGCGTGCCCCACGCCGAGGGCGTCCGGGGCCGGTCCTCGCGGGCGATGGCCGGACCGTTCCGGTCCACCTTCGCCAGCTTCTCCGAAAGCTTCATGTGCGTTCCCTCCTCCTGATGGTCGGGTCAGGAACCTTCGGCGGGCACGAAGGTTCGGTAGATGCGGCGGAACAGCCCTGGGTGGTGGCCGTTGGTCTCGGGCGAGGGGCCCGTGTCGGCCCGCAGCGCGGGCTCGTCGGGCAGGATCTGGTGGATCGCGTTGAGCAGGGTCCGGCTGATCTCCGAGCCGGGGTTCTGCTCCAGCACCGGCTGGCCGGTGTTGAACGAGCGGGAGACCTCCTTGGCGTACGGGAGGATCCCCTTGAACCCCTGCGGAAACAGCCGCTGGACCTCCGAGGGCGACAGGCCCACGTCACGCTCGGCCTTGTTGAGGATCAGCGACACCCCGTCCTGAGGGATCTTCAGCCGGTCGAGCGTCGACAGGAACACCCCGAGGTTCTTGATGCTCGGGAGGTCGAGCGTGGCCAGCGCCACCAGCTGCTCGGAGACGTCGAACGCCGCGAGGACCGGCTCGGACAGCGCCGCCGGCGTGTCGACGATCACGTAGTGGTAGAGCTCCTTGGCGACTGCCAGGATGCTCGTCACGTCGGGACTGGTGATCAGGTCGGCCTCGTGCGGCGCGCGGGGCGCCGCCAGGACCTCGATGCCGTGCGGCGTCTGGGACATGTACTCGCGCAGCTGGTGCTTGAGGGACTCAGGGTTGCCGTCGCGTCCCTGCAGGACGTCGTAGATCGTGTACTTCGGCCGCAGGCGCAGGGCGGTCTCGACCTCGCCGAACTGGAAGTCGAGGTCGATGATGCCGACCCGCTTGCCGGTCCGCACGGCCAGCTCGTACGCGAGGTTCGTCGCGAAGAAGGTCTTCCCCGAGCCGCCCGTGGGGCTGGTGATCGTGATCGCCCGGCCCAGCTGCGTGGCCGAGCCGTTCGCGACGTGGTGGCCGCTCATGGTCCCGGCCATCTCCACGGCCCGCTCGAGGGCCGTTCGGATCGTCTGTGCCGCCGCGGGGAACGCGATCAGGTCCGAGGCTCCGGCGCGAACCAGGTCACGCACGGGCAGGGTCGCGCCGTGCTTCTCGCTCACCAGCAGGCTCACGATCGTCGGGTGCTCCTCGTGGATGCGCTGCAGGAAGCGCATCCCGGTCGGGTTCACGAACGACGGTCCCGCCACCAGGACCCGGTACCGATCGGTGATCAGCTCGCGTTCGGCCCGGGCCGACTGGTGGACGCCGTCGATCAGGCCCTCCAGGCCCGGCGCCGCGTCGCGGCAGGCGTCGAGGAGGTCGTCCGCGCGGTCCAGGACCAGGATCCGACCCGCCATCAGATCCGCTCCGCCGGGAGGAGCGAGCGCGACAGGCCGGCCGTGGCGTCGTCGGGGCTCGCGGGGTCGTCGGGATCGGGACTCGTCTGGCCCTCGGGGATCAGGGTCAGGCTGACCTCGCCCAGGCGCTGGCCGAAGATGACCTTGCCGGCCTGCTTCGGCGTGACGGCCAGGACGAACAGCAGCTGCCCGGTCGAGCCCGGCGGGGTCCCGGTGAGCCGATCGCCGGCCTCGGGGTTCGCCCGGGTCGCGATGACCAGCACGTTCGACAGCAGCTTCCTCGTGGAGGGCACGGGCTGGCGGAACGTCGCGTACACGGTCACCCGGTCGCCGGGCTGCGCGTACTCGCCCAGACCGCCGTCGAGGGTGGTCGCGATCGCGACGGCCTCGTGCCCGCGCGGGATCGGGAGGCGTCCGGCGGAGGCGCCCACCTCGCCGAAGTCGGTCTGGGTGAGCGTCTGCCCCTGGGTGATCTGGCGCAGCGTGAACTGCGAGTCAACCGCGCCGAGCTCGCCCAGCGCGTTGGGCTGCAGGTACGCCCGGGGGAACCGCTTGGTCGTGGTCAGCTCGCCGATCTGCGAGCCGGGGGTGCCCGCCGGGATCGTGGCCGTGGCCACGTAGGCCGTCACCATCTCGGAGCCCGAGGTGGCGCGGCCCTCGACCCCGCGGACATAGGTGAAGGTGAGTGCGGCTCCGAGCAATCCCAAGAGCAACCCTCCGGTCAACAGCACTCTCTGACGGCGCATGTCACATCACTCCTCTCTCATCGTTGCCGTCGAGGTCACGACGGCGCCGCCCCCCGGGAAGGGAGGCTCACTGCCGACCAGCCCCGCCAGGGCGTTGGCCACACCGGCCAGGGGCCCGTACGAGACGCGGTGCGTCACGGTCACGGTGATCTGGGTGCCGGGGAACGCGGTCGCCGGATCGGGTGTGACCGTCACGGTTTCGAGCGAAACGTCGGAGATCCGCCGTACGTACGCGATCACGCCGGCGGCGTCGGGGCGGAACCGGTACACGGTGGGGTTCTCCGGGTCGAGGTGCGCGGCGGTGGCGTAGCGCGCGCCGGCCTCGGACACCTCGTTGAGCTCGACGTAGGAGATCACGGACGAGACCACGGGCGTCGCGGTCATGACCAGGAACACCAGGACCGGCAGGATCAGCGCGGCCTCGATCATGGCGTTGCCCCGTTCCGAGCGGATCGCGACGAGGCTCATTCGCGCCGCACCTCCGCCTCGGAGGAGATGGTCAGCGTCGGCGAGACGTCCTCGCCCCACCCGAACGCGCGGAGCGGAGCGAACAGCGCGTAGAAGGGGTTGGCCACGTCGAAGGTCACGACGACCTTCACCGGCGCGAACCGAGCGGCGCCGCCCGCGCCCGAGGTGACGGAGACGCCCGTCGGGGACAGCCAGGGGGTGGCGTCCTCGACCGCCGCGGCCACCTCGGCCTGGGTCGGGTAGGAGCGGAGGTCGGCGCTCGAGGGGATCGCCGCGTGGCGGGCTCCCTCGCGGGCGCCGTGGTCGAGGATCGTCTTCACGACGCCGAGCCAACCGCCGAACAGGATCAGCCCCACGACCCCGAGGACGACCGGCAGCACGAGGGCGAGCTCGAGCACGGCGGCCCCCGACTGCTCGCCATGCAGGCGGCGGCGCATCATCGGACGAGGGTGGCGCCGAAGAGGCCGTTGGCCCGCGAGAGGTCCTCGACCGGGACGGGGACGGCCGCCCGGTAGTTGCCGTTCGCGAGCGGGGTCAGGTACGCGGTCGTGAAGTCGAAGGCGGGGATGCCGAGCAGCGGCGTCGTGTAGGCGCGGACGATGAACACGGGCTCGCCGCGGCGGATGGCCTCCCGGGCGACCTCCAGGGGTGAGGGCGGTGTGGCCCCGCCGGCCGGCGGGTCGTAGAGGTCCTGCACGTCCAGGAGGAACTGGGTGAAGTCCGCCTGGCCCGCGGTCCGGGCCTTGAGCTCGTCGTTGGCCTGCCACAGGCGCGGCATCAGCCGGTTCCGGATGTCGGCCAGCGACGTGTTCAGGTTCAGGTTCGTGAGGTCGGCCGGCGCGCCGGAGATGAGGTCGCCGACGATCTGAGGGAGCCCCAGTGCGCTCGTCCGAACGGCCGGCACGACCACCACGTTCTTGAACCTGCGGCGGGCGAGGGCGTTCGCGTCGATGGTGCGGACGCCGTCGAAGATCCCGGCCATCGGGATCGGGGCCTCGACGCGCTCCCGGATCGTGACGCGAACGCGCGGGGTCAGTGCTGCGGGCGCCAGGTTGTCCGGCGCCGCGTCGATCACGGACTCGAGCCGTGCGCAGTCTTCGGCGCCCAGCGTTCCGAGGAGCGGGTCGACCAGACCGCGCAGGGGACCGCACAGGTCCTGGGCCTGGACCGGCCCGAGCAGCTGCTCCATCGCGTTGCGGGTGCGCTCCAGGACTGACCAGTCGAAGAGCGGCTCGACGGTGACGCCGTCGACGCAGGTTGGGCCGGCCGCCGTGGCCGCGAGGTTGTTCGACAGGGGCGCGGCGGCGGGCGTCAGCAGGCGCTCGGCCTGGTCGCACGCGGTGGTGTGGGGCTCGTCGGGGGCGAGGAGGCCGGTGAGCGGGATGTTGGCGGCGCCGGCCAGCGCCGAGAGGTTGGCCGCGCGCTGGTGCTCGCGGCGGACCCCCACCATCGTGGCGACGTTGGCGGCCCACACGGCCGCGATGACCAGGCCGGCGATCAGGGCGGCCATCAGCGGGAGGACGGCGCCCCCCTCGTCGCGGTGGAGGCGGATCATGCAGCCCCGGAGCGGGCCGGCCCCCGGCGCGGCGCGGCGCCGGGAGTCCGAATGGGTCTCCCGGCGCCGCATGTCATCCGCTCCTGATGCCTTCGACGCTCGCCGGCTCAGACGCCCGCGCCGGTCAGCGCGTCGACGATGGCCTGGAAGGCGTCCCTGATCTTCGGACCCAGCAGCGCCACGGTCGCCACGACCACGGCGGCGATGAGGGCGACGAGCATGCCGTACTCGACGGCCGAGGCCCCGTCCTCGCGCTCGCGAAGCTCGGCGGCCCTGCCGGTCAGGAAGAGATAGAACCGAGTGATCATTGCTTGCTCCTTTCTGCTGCACGGTCGGGCGGTCTGGATCTCGCGGGCGGCTTGCGTTTCGGTGGCCTCGCTCGCTCCCCGTCACCTCCTTCGGTCGCCGGTTGGGAGGCGGGCCGCTCTCGAGGAATGCATCGGCCGAACGGGAGGACCTGGTTGATGGCCCGATGCGTCGCGGAGACTGGGCCGAACGGGCCAAGCCGATCGGGGGTCGATTGATCCCGATGGATCAAGGTGCCGAGGAAGGCTTGACAGATTACTCAGGGTAGTGAGGAAAATTACTCAGAACCTTGAGTAAACTGTCCTCATGAAGCTTCCCAAGTATGAGCGAGCGCACCTGAGGACGGTCATGCGGAGGATTCGTGAACCCCGCCGGCTGATCCAGGTCCTGTCCGGTCCACGCCAGGTCGGGAAGACGACCCTGGCGCTTCAAGCCCTGAATGCGATCGACCTTCCGGGCCACTACGCCAGTGCGGACGACCCAGGTGTGGAGAGCCTCGCGTGGCTGGAGACTCAGTGGGAGTCGGCGCGGGCTCTCGCCGCCGATAACCGACGCGGCGCCGTGCTGGTTCTCGACGAGATCCAGAAGGTCGGCGGTTGGTCAGAGACGGTTAAGCGCCTGTGGGATGGAGATGCCCGCGACGAGGTGCCGCTTCGTGTGGTCCTGCTCGGATCCTCACCCCTCTTGGTACAGCGCGGAGTGTCGGAGAGCCTTGCCGGCCGATTCGAGGTGATCTCGGTCCCTCACTGGAGCTTTACCGAGATGCGAGAGGCATTCGGCTGGGAGGTAGACCGCTTCGTGTACTTCGGAGGGTATCCGGGCGCTGCCCCTCTCGTGGGCGACGAGGAGCGATGGCGCCGATACGTCCTCGACTCCCTCGTCGAGACCACACTTGCTCGGGATGTGCTGCTGATCACCCGGATCGACAAGCCCGCACTCCTACGGCGGCTCTTCGAGATGGCGTGCCAGTACTCGGGACAGATCGTCTCCTTCCAAAGCATGGTCGGCCAGCTTGCCGACGCCGGCAACACCACGACGCTGGCTCACTATCTTGAGGTGCTGGGCGAGGCGGGCATGGTGGTCGGCCTCCCGAAATACTCAGGTTCGATAGTCCGGCGCCGTGCATCGAGCCCGAAGCTGCAAGTCTTGAACACGGCGCTCATGTCGGCATTCCTTGGCGCCGATTTCGCCACGACACGCGCCGATCACACGACGTGGGGCCGGCTGGTCGAGTCTGCGGTGGGCGCCCATCTCCTGAACTCGTCACGCGGTTCGAGGACCGGCGTGTACTACTGGCGAGACCGGGATCGCGAGGTCGACTTCGTGCTCGAGGATGGAGCTTCCAGGGTCCCGATCGAAGTTACGAGCGCCGCGCGAAAGAACACCCGTCCTGGGATGGATGCCTTCGAGCGGGCCCACGGACCCGTGCGGCGAAGGCTCCTGATTGGCGCGCACGGAATGGGACTGAGCGAGTTCCTGGAGCGTCCGGCGGCGTACTGGCTTCGCTGATCCGAGCGCTGTGTGCGTCCCTGGTGCCAGACTCCCGTCGCGATGGGCGGCGCATCGGTCGATCCACGGAATGAAGTGTCGGACCATCCGGTCGCTAGACCCGCCAAGATCCGGATGGCGCTCGTCTTGGGCGTTCTCGGGGCGGCGCTGCCAAGCTCCCTTGACTACCTCGGACGGCTTCTCGGAGAGGGCGCCGCGTGGGGTCTGACGTTGGGAGGCTTGCTGGTGTCCGGGATCGCGCTCGGACTCCTTCGGGGCGGGGGCTCATCCCGGACCCGTTGGGTCGCACGTCTGGCGGCGGTCGCGGCGGGCTATGGGCTCGTGTTCTCGCTCATCTGGCTCGCAATCCTCGCCAACCGCAACTCGTTCACCTGAGCGCGTTAGTTCGCGGGGCCGCCGGGCTTGCCCTCGAAGGCCTTGCCGGTGTTCGAGACCACGCCGGCCAGCAGGTTCGACAGCTCCATCGGCAGGACGAACTTGGTGGACGGCGACAGCCCGATCTGCTTCAGGGCTTCCAGGTACTGGAGGCTCATCGTGTTCGCGTCGATACCCCGAGCCGTCTCGAAGATCCTCTGCAGCGCGAGCGCGAAGCCCTCGGCCTGCAGGATCGCGGCCTGGCGAAGGCCCTGCGCGTTGAGGATCGCGGCGTCCTTGTTGCCCTCCGCGATCGTGACCGCGGCCTCGCGGGTGCCCTCGGCCTCGGTGACGACCGCGCGGCGCGTCCGTTCGGCCGACATCTGCCGGGTCATCGCGTCCAGCACGTCCGGCGGGGGCAGGATCTCCCGGACCTCGACGTTCGTGACCTTCACGCCCCAGCGCTCGGTGACCTCGTCGAGCTTGGCCCGAAGGGTCTCGTTGATCTGGTCGCGCTTGGCCAGCACGTCGTCCAGGGACATGTCGCCGACCACGCTTCGGAGCGTCGTCGCGGCGATGGACTGAGCCGCGCCCGCGAAGTTCTGGACCTGGATGATGCTCATTGCGGCGTCGACGACCTTGTAGAACACGATGAAGTCGATGTTGATCGAGGCGTTGTCCTTGGTGATCGCGGTCTGCGAGGGGATCTCCAGGTAGAACTCGCGGAGGTCGACCCACACGCCCTTGTCCACGATCGGGATCAGGATCACGAGGCCGGGCCCCTTGGTGCCGATCGCGCGGCCCAGGCGGAACACCATCAGGCGCTGGTACTCGGGCACGACCTTCAGGGCGGCGCGCAGGAACATCAGGAGGAGCACGACGACGACGCCCAGCACGATCCATCCCGTCTGGCTCATGGTGACTCGCTTCCTTTCTTGATGGGTTCCTCGGACGGCGCCGGTACGTCGCTCGGCTCGACCTCCAGCCGGAGGCGCTGGATGGAGCGGACCCGCACGCTTGCCCCCCGCGGGATCGATCCCGCCGAGGAGAACGCCGACCACGATTCGCCCTTCGCCCGGACCATGCCGGCCGGGTCCAGGTCGGTCTCGGCCACGCCGAGCTGTCCGACGACGGCCTCGATCCCGGCTTCGACCGGGCGCTTGCGGGCCTCGAGGACCTTGTTCACGGTGACCCCGAAGAACAGCGCCAGCAGCACGCCGACGGCGGCGATCGTCGGGTAGGACACGCGCGCGTTTGGCACGCTCGAGTCGAACAGGAACAGCCCGCCCAGGACGAGTGTGATCAGCCCCACGGCCGTGGCCGCGCCCGATCCGGGGGCCTTCAGGTCGACCAGGAAGGCCGCGGCGCTGGCGACGAGCAGCACGAGGCCCACGAGGGTCACCGGCAGCAGGCCGAACGACACGAAGGCTGCGAACAGCATCAGCGCGCCGAGGACCCCCGGCACCGACACCCCGGGATTCAGGAACTCCACGACGAGGAGTCCCATCCCGATGAAGAAGAACAGGAAGGCGAGGTCGGGGGAGAGCAGCCCGTGCAGGAGCGAGGCACCGACGCCCAGGCCGCGCTCGCGCACCTCGGCTCCCGCGGTCTCGAGGGTCGCCGTCTCGTCGCCGGCCACGTCCACGGTCCGGCCGTCGACCTCCTCGAGCAGCAGGCCGCGGTCCGCCGAGATCAGGTCGATCACGTCCAGCTCGAGGGCCTCCTCGGCGGTCGCGCTCACCGACTCGCGCACCGCCTCCTCGGCCCAGTCGGCCTTTCGGCCGCGCTGCTCGGCG
>JBBDTT010000051.1:0-10179 GCA_040904285.1 Actinomycetota bacterium | reverse complement strand
TGGAGCGCGCCTTCCTGCGCCGCGCCCTCGAGGCCGCCGATGGGGGAAAGGGCTCGCTCGTCCTGATCGGGGGCGAGCCCGGAGTGGGCAAGACCCGCCTGGCCGAGGAGGTCGTGGACCTGGCCCGCCGGCGGGGGATGCTCGCGTTCACCGGCCGGTGCTCCGACATCGAGGGCGCCCCCCCGTACCTGCCGTTCGTGGAGATCTTCGAGGCCGTCGCCGCGTTCGTGCCCGAGGAGGCCCTGCGGGCGGCCCTCGGCGAGGCCGCCGGAGACATCGCGCGGGTGATGCCCTCGCTCCGCCGGACGCTGCCGGACCTGCCGCCCCCGCTGGACCTGCCGCCCGAGCAGGAGCGCCGCTACCTCCAGAACGCCGTCCGGGACTTCGTGGCGAAGTCGGCCAGGATGCACGCGCTCGTCCTGGTGCTGGACGACCTCCACTGGGCCGACGAGCCGACGCTGCGGCTCCTCGAGCACCTCGCCGAGGTCATGCCCGAGCTGCCGTGCCTGGTGATCGGCACGTACCGCGACGTCGAGCTCGAGGTCGGCCGCCCCCTCGCCCGGACCCTCGAGTCGCTGCTCCGCCGCCACCTGGCCGAGCGGGTCTCGCTCCGCCGGCTTCCGCAGGAGGGCGTGCGGGCGATGCTGGGCTCGCTCGCGGGTCATGAGCCGCCGGACGTCCTGGTCAAGACCGTGTTCTCCGAGACCGAGGGCAACCCGTTCTTCGTCGAGGAGGTCTTCCGCCACCTGGCCGAGGAGGGCCGGCTGTTCGACGACGCCGGCCGGTTCCGCACCGACCTGCGCATCGACGAGGTGGACGTGCCCGAGGGGGTCCGCCTGGTCATCGGCCGGCGGCTGGAGCGGCTGGGAGAGGCCACCCTCGAGGTGCTGGCGGCGGGAGCGATCGTGGGCAGGATCTTCGCGTACCCCGTCCTGGCGGCGATCGCGGAACGACCCGACGAGGAGCTCCTCGACGCCCTGGACGAGGCCGAACGAGCCCAGCTGCTGACGCCTGCGGGCGGGGGCCGCGAGGAGCGCTACGCCTTCGCCCACGAGCTGGTCCGCCAGACCCTGCTCGCGGGGCTGACGTCGGCCCGGCGCCGTCGGTTGCACCTCCGCGCAGCCGACGCGATCGAGTCGACGTTCGGGGATCGCGCGGCCGAGCACGCCGCCGACCTGGCGCATCACCTGGAGGCCGCCGGGGCCGCCGCCGATCCGGCGCGCACCTCGCGGTGGCTGCGCGTGGCTGGGGAGCGGGCCCTCGAGGCGACCGCGTTCGAGGACGCCGCCCGTCTCCTGGAGGAGGCCGTCTCGCTCGAGGCCTGGGCCGACGAGCGCGAGCGCGCCGAGCTCCTGTTCCTGCTCGGCCAGGGACAGCGGGGCGCGGGCCGGTGGGAGGAGGCCCTCGCGACCTGGACCGACGCCCTGGAGCGCTTCGAGTCGCTCGACGACCCGGAGCGCTACGGCGACGTTGCCTGGAACGTCGGTTACCAGCTGCTGTGGGCGGGGCGCCGGGACGAGCTCGCGAACCTGCTCGGTCGCGTCCTCATGCGCCTGGAGGGAACGGACAGCGAGGCGCACGTCCGCCTGCTGCTGGGGGCGGCCGCAGGCTTCGCGACCGTCGACCAGTTCGAGCCCGCGATCATGCTGCTGGAGAAGGGGGACGAGATGAGCGGCCGGCTGGGCGCGTCCGGGCTGGCCGCCGACGTCGAGCAGGCCCGCTGCTTCGTACTGTGGACGTTCCCCGTCCTGGAGGAGGCCCTCGCGTCCGGCCTCCGGGCGGTCGAGCTGATGCGCGAGGCGGGATCGCAGTGGGACCTGGCGAACGTCGAGGCGTTCACGGCCTCGTGTCACGCGCTCATGGGAGCCGACGAGGAGGCGTTCCGGCTGGGCGAGTCGGCCGCGGCCCTGGCCGACCGGCTCGGCCACATCGGCGCGCACATCTACGTGAGCCGGGCCCTGGCCCCGCTGCGCGCGCAGGTCTCGGGGGACCCGGAGGCCTTCCTCCGGGAGATGGAGGCCGAGGTGACCATCGCCCAGGAGGCCGGGATCGCCTGGGCCGAGGCCAACGCCGAGTGGAACGCATCCATGGCCGAGCTGTGGCTGGGCCGGCGGGACGAGGCGCTGGTGCGGGCCCGGCGGGGCATCGAGATCGAGGTGCCCGCCGCGTTCGCGGGGTGGGGCTCGGGCTCGGCCGCCCTGGTCCAGGCCGTCGCCGGGTCGGCTGAGGAAGCCCGCGAGACGATCCGGTCGCGGCCGGCCGAGCTCTCCTCGCCCGGGAAGGAGATCTCCTCGGGCGCCTGGATGCACGCGCTGTTCGCGATCGAGGCGCTCGCCGTCCTGGGGGACTGGGACGCGGTGTCGGAGCTCGCGCCGGTGCTCGAGGGGCTCCCCAGAGCCGGGCTCGTTCGCCGCGTCGTCGACAGCCGCGCGATGGAGTCCCTGCGCGGGCTGGCCTCCGCCGCGCGGGGCGACGCGCAGGAGGCGACGCTCCGCTTCGATGAGGCGATCCGCGAGGCGGACACCCGAGGGTTCCGGATCGAGGCCGCCGACGTCCGGCGGCTGTTCGCGCTGGCCCTCGACCGGCTTGGGTCGGACCCGGAGCGTGCCGCGAGCCTGCGGGCCGACGCGGCCGCGCGCTACGAGGAGCTGGGCATGTCCAGGTTCGCCGAGCTCGCGTCGAGCGGCTGACCCCACCGCTCCAGGTGGGCGACCTCGCCGGGCGTGCGGCGGGTGGTCGGCCCGAACCGCGCCGGCGCCCGTGGGCGCCCCAGCGCCACCATCGTCACGGTCTCGACGTGCTCGGGATGGCCGAGGATCGCGCGCATCTCGGGTTCGCGGAACTTCGTGAGGGTGGTCGTGATCGAGCCGAGCCCGAGGCCCCGCGCGGCGAGGAGCAGGTTCTGGACGGCGGCCCAGACCGCGCCGTACGCGGAGGCCGGCTCGAGCAGCGTCTGCAGGTCCGGCGTGACCATGATCCCCAGGCGGGAGCGGTCGAGCATGGCGAACACGAAGGCCGGCGCCTCGTCGATGGCGGCCGCCAGCCGGTCGGTGGCCTTCAGCAGGCGCCGCTGCGCGCCGTCCTCGATCGCGTCCAGGTCGCCGTACACCGGCTCCCGGACGATCCCCCACACCTGCCGGTAGATCTCGGCGACCCGGGCCCGCGTCGCGGCGTCGCGGACGACGACGAACGCCCAGGGCTGGCTGTTCTGGGGGCTCGGCGCGCGAACGGCCGCGTCGAGGACCGTCGCGATGTCCTCGTCGGAGACGGGGCCGGGCTCGAACGAGCGGATGCCGCGAAGGGAGTGGATCGCCTCGAACAGGCCCGGGCCCTCGGGCAGGCTCACGCCCGGCGCAGGGCCGGCGCCACGTGGCGCCCGAAGTCGGCGACCGCGTCCAGGTCCCGGTGCTCGAGGTGCTGCAGGTAGGCGCGCTCCACACCGGCGTCGGCGTAGCGGCGGAGGCGCTCGACCAGCTCGTCGCCGCGCTCGGGAACACGGCCCATCCAGGACAGACGAACCTCGGCAGGGTCGCGCTCGTGGTGCTCGCACGCTTCGGCCAGCAGCGGCCGCACCCGCACGAAGTCGTCCGGGTCGGCGCCGGACAGGTCGTACTCGTCGGCCCACCGGGCCGCGAGGTCCAGGCTCCGGGGCCCGCCGTGGCCGCCGACGATCAGCGGCGGGTGCGGCTGCTGGAAGGGCCGGGGCGCGCCGGGGGTGCCGCCGACGCGGTAGTGCTCGCCCTCGTGCGCGAGGGTCTCCTCGGTCCACGTCTCGTGGACGATCCGCAGCTGCTCGGCGAGCATCGCAATCCGCTCGCCGAGGGGCGGGAACGGGAAGCCGTACGCGCGGTGCTCGTCCTCGTTCCACCCGGCTCCCATCCCGACCTCGATGCGGCCCCCGCTCACGTGGTCCACGGTGAGCGCGGCCTTGGCCAGGACCGACGGGTGACGAAACGTCACCGGCGACACGAGCGTCCCGAGACGGATCGTCTCGGTCCGGGCCGCCAGCGCCGACAGGACGGCCCACGCGTCGAACGCCCCCCGTCCGGGTCCGCCGTGGAACGACAGGTAGTGGTCCGAGGTGAACAGGCCGTCGAGGCCGTGGTCCTCGCACGCCGCCGCCAGGGCGAGCCAGTCGTCCCAGGTCACGCCCTCCTGGCCCTCGATCATCAGGCAGATCTCCACGGGCAGACCGTAGCGGGTCGGGGTTAGGGTTGCCTCTCGACGTACGTCTCGAGGGGGAGGTTCGAATGCCCGTCTGGCCGAGCGAGGAATGGAACGCCGAGTACGTGAAGCTGATCAACGCCTCGTCCGAGTACCGGGAGGCGGCCCACGACTGGGAGGGGTCCGTCGTCTACGGGATCGAGGCCGACCCCGAGAAGGGCCTGGCGGAGAACGTCTACGCGTTCTACGACCTGTGGCACGGCGAGTGTCGCGAGGGCAAGCAGGTCACGGCCGAGGAGGCCGCGCAGGCCGACTTCCTGATCACCGCGCCGTACGCGATCTGGAAGCAGATCTCGACGAAGGAGCTCGACCCGGTCAAGGCGCTCATGCAGGGCCGGCTGAAGATGAAGGGCGACCTGGCCAAAGCGATGCGGTACACGAAGGCGACGGTGGTCCTGAACGAGCTCGCCACGCAGGTCCCCGACACCGAGTACCTGGACGAGCTCCCCAAGGAGCGCCTCCAGGAGCTGAAGGACCAGGGCCAGCCGGTCGCCGTCCCCGACTAGGGCCGTGGCCGAGGGGCTGACCGTCGCGGTCACCGGGCCCACCGGCGACGTGGGCAAGGCCGCCGTCCGCGCGCTCGAGCGCTCGAAGGGCGTCGGCCGCATCCGGGGCATGGCCCGGCGACCGTTCGATCCCTCGGAGTAGGGGTGGAAGAAGACCGAGTATGTCCGGGGCGACGTCCTGGACCGGACGGCCGTCGACGCCCTGGTGAAGGGGGCCGACGTCGTCGTCCACCTCGCGTTCATCATCATGGGCTCCGACGAGGAGAGCCGGCGGGTGAACCTGCAGGGCTCTCGCAACGTGTTCGAGGCCGCCGTCGCCGCCGGCGCCGAGCGCCTGATCTACACGTCCTCCGTTGCCGCGTATGGCTTCCGGAGCGACCACCCGGCGAGCATCGCCGAGGAGGCTCCCGCGCGGGGGAGCGACCATCCCTACTCGGCACAGAAGGCGGAGCTGGAGGCCGTCCTCGGGGAGGTCACCGCGGGCGGGGACACCGACGTGTACGTGTTCCGACCCTGCCTGGTGGCCGGCCCGAGCGCCCTGCAGATGGTGGAGGAGGTTCCGGCCCCCATCCGCCGGATCGCGCGGGTGCCGGGCATCCAGCCGGTGGTCCCGGATCCCGGCGTGCCGCTGCAGCTCGTGCACGAGGACGACGTGGCGACCGCGATCCGCGCGGCCGTCCTGGGCCGGGGCACACCCGGCGCTTACAACCTGGCCGGGGAGGGAACGCTCTCGCTTTCCGACATCGCCCGGGCCTACGGGTGGCGCTCGATCGGCATCCCCACGGGGGTGGCCCGGTTCGCCTCGGGACTGGTCTCCAAGCTCACCTTCCTGCCCTCCAAGGCCCGGTGGATCGACGCCGTCATGGGCCCGATGCTGATGGACACCTCGAAGGCCAAGCGCGAGCTCGGGTGGCGACCGAAGCACGACGCGCGGACCACGCTCCGTCAGACGGTCGCCTCCGCACGCGAACGCGGACTCATCCGGTGAACCGTTCCGCTCCCTCGGGCGGCCTCACGCCTCGGGCCAGGCGCGGGACCCGGCCAGCCAGGTCTCGCGGACCTCGGTTCCGGCCTCGAACGGGTCTCCGGAGAGCACGGCGAGGTCCGCGCGATGGCCCGGAAGGATCGCGCCGGCCGCCTCGAGGCCGAGGAGCTCGGCGCCGGCCATCGTCTGGGCGCGCAGGGCCTCGGCGGGCGTGATGGCCTCCTGGCCGGCGATGACGTTTCCGTCGGCGGTCCGGCGGGTCACCGCGACGGGCATCGTGGCCAGGGGCGGCCAGTCCGCCGTGGGAGCGTCCGACGACAGCGCGTACGCCACCCCCAGATCGGCGAAGCGGCGGAGGGGGACCGGCGGCAGGAACCCCTCGAGCCCCGCGGTACGCACGACCTCCCCGTACTCGGACAGGTGGGCGGGCTGGACCACCGCCGTGATGCGTCCGCGGGCCATCCGCTCCGCGGCGTCGGCCTCCGCGAACATGGCGTGCTCGATGCGGTGGCCGTGGCCACCGGCGCCCTCGATGGCCTCGAGCGCCCACCGCACCCCCTCGTTGCCGAGGGCGTGTATCGCCAGGCGGAACCCCCGTTCGACGGCCTCGCGGGCGATCTCCTTCAGGCCGTCCGGCGTGTAGTGCGCGGTGCCGGTTCGGACCGCCCCCGGCGCCAGATGCGGGCGCAGGACGCGCAGCGGGTCGAGCGCGTTGGCGGCGGCGCCTCCCGTCTCGCCGTCGGGCCCCGGGCGGCCCAGGTTGCGGACCGCCCGGGTCGCGACCGGGTAGGGGATGCGGAAGCACGCCCGCTCGGCCCCGTCGGCGAACAGCTTCAGTGGCCCCACGACGACCCGGCCCATGACCTCGCCGGTGACCGGCCCGCCGAGGGCCTCGCGGGGGGTGGCGAACAGGCCCCGGCTGCCCACGGGCATGGCCACCACGTCGATCGGGAGGTCGGCCGCCACCAGCAGCGTCAGCTCGTGCGGGGTGACGCCGGCGTCGCCGATCGCGACCACGCCGTTCGCGATCAGCCCTCGAGCGTACGCGCGGGCGCGTTCGATCCAGTCCGTGCCGATCGCCTCGATCTCCCCGCGCTTGGCCGCGTGGACGAGGACGCCGAACGCGCGCTCCCAGGCCCGCCCGTTCGGCTCGCCGCGCAGGTCGCGCTCGAGCTCCCCACCGTGCCACCGGGGGGTCTGGCGGCCGAAGCCGACGGCGGCCAGGGCCGCGGAGTTCGCGGCCCCCGAGTGCATCGACCGGTGCATCACCAGGACCGGGCGGTCCGCGGTGACGCGGTCGAGGTCGGCCCGGTTGAGCCGGTGGCCCCGGCCCATGAGCGTCTCCCGGTAGCCCCACCCGACGATCCATCCTCCCGGCGGCGCCGACGCGGCGGCCCGCCGCAGGCGCGAGATGACCTCGCCCGTGGCGCGGGCCCCGCGCAGGTTCGTCCAGCCGTGGAGCGCCACGGCGTCGCACAGGTGATGGTGGGGGTCGACGAAGGCCGGCACGATCACGGCGTCGCCCAGGTCCACGGTCCGGCGGGGCCGCCGCCGGGGAACCGCGTCGCGCGGGCCGGCCCATTCGATGCGGCCGTCGTCCAGGACGAGGGCGTCGGCGGAGGCCGGATCGGGAGGGTCGCCCGCCCAGACCGCCCGGGCCAGGACGAGCGTCCGGGTCATGCCACCGCGGGCGTGACCTCGGCGCCGAGCCACTCCACGGTCGGCACGATCTCGTCCATCGTCGTCGCGAGGTCGATCGATATGAAGTCGACGCCCGCCTCGGCGTAGGCGTGGAGCTGCTCGAGCATCGCCGCCCGGTCGCCGCGGATCGCGGGCCGATCCGGTGTGAAGTCGGCCGCGCCCTCGGGCATCAGCCCCGCCCGTGCCGAGATCAGGATCGCGTCCCCGTCGCGTCCTGCCGCGGCGGCCTGTTCGCGGATGCGCGCGGCGCCCTCGCGGACCTGCTCGGGGGTGAGGTCGAAGGCCAGCCAGCCGTCGGCCAGCGTGGCGGTTCGCCGGATCGCCGCCGGCGAGTTGCCGCCGATGAGGATGGGCGGGCCGCCGGAGGTGAACGCGCGCGTCGCGAGCTGAACGTCCGCGAAGCGCACGAACTCGCCCTCGAACGAGGTCGGCGCGTCGTTCGTCCACAGGTGGCGCATCACGCGGATGTACTCGTCGGTCATCCGCCCGCGGGTCTTCGGGTCGACCCCGAGCGCCTCGAACTCCTCGACGATCCATCCCGAGCCGATCCCGAGCAGCGCCCGGCCCTCGGAGAGCCGGTCGATCGTGGCCATCTCGTTGGCCAGGACGAGCGGGTTCCGGTAGGGCAGAACCAGGATGCTCGAGCCGACCTTGATGCGCTCGGTCGCTCCGCTCACGAACGCCATGACGGCGACCGGGTCCATCCAGTCGATGCCCGGTTCGTACGCGAACGACAGGCCGTGCTCGGACTGCGGGAACGGGTACGTGCTCCGGCCGCGGTCCCCGGGCAGCACCACGTGGTCGGCCGTCCACACGCTGTGCAGGCCCGCGGCGTCGGCTCGCCGGGCCGCGTCCAGGATGAACTCGCGGAACGCGACCGGTCCGACCGTCGGGAGGGAGACGCCGATCTCCATGGGAGGGCGGCAGCCTATCGCGCTCGGGTAGCCTCGGCGCGTGCTCGCCTCCCTGATCCAGACCGTCGAGGCCATCGCGTCGGGACGGCTCTCCCCGGCGGACGTGACCGAGCGCTCCCTGGCGGCCGTGGACGCATGGCAGCCCGCGACCCGCCTGGCCAGCCAGGTCTGGCCCGAGGAGGCCCGGGACCTGGCCGCCGCGCTCGGCCCGAGACCCGTGGGCCCGCTCCACGGGGTGCCGGTGATGGTCAAGGACCTGTACGACGTGCAGGGCCACGACACCACCGGGTGCTCGCGCGCGTTCGCGGGGAACGCGGCGGAGGGGACCTCGCCGCTGGTGTACCGGCTCCGCCGCGCCGGGGCGGTCGTGATCGGCAAGACCAACCAGCACGAGCTCGCGTGCGGGGCGACGAACCTGGTGAGCGCGTGTGGTGAGACCCGGAACCCGTGGGACCTCGAACGGATGACCGCGGGCTCGAGCGGGGGCTCGGCAGTCGCGGTGGCGGCGGGCGTCGTGCCGCTGGCCCTCGGCTCGGACACCGGGGGCTCGATCCGGATGCCGGCCGCGTTCTGCGGGGTCACCGGCCTGAAGCCGACCCACGGACGTCTTCCGCTGCACGGGTTGATGCCGCTCGGCCCATCGATGGACTGTCCCGGGCCGATGGCTCGCAGCGCCCTCGATGTCGCGTTCGCCTTCTCGCTCCTCGACGGTGAGCGTCCCGTCGACGTCCCGGGACCGGTCGAGGGCCTCCGCCTCGGGGTCGTCCACGACGGCTTCTACGCCGGGCCGATGCATCCGGACGTCGCGACCTCGGTGGTGCACGTGGCCGAGGTGCTCGGTGCCGTCGGGGCCTCGATCGTCGAGGTGCCGCTGGACGGGATCGACGACGCCCCGCAGGTGTGGACGGACCTCTGCTGGCCGGAGTTCGCCGAGGCCTACCCGGACGTCGACCTGGACGCGCTGTTCGAGTCCTCGCGGCGGGCGATCCAGTACGGGCGGGCGGTGCCGCCCGAGCGGCGGCAGGAGGCGCGGTTCCGCCGGGCCGCGATCCGGACCGCGTTCGCACGGGCCCTCGAGGCGTGCGACGTCCTGCTCCTGCCGGCCACACCGTTCGCGGCGCCCCGGGCGGACGAGAGGCACGTGGAGGTGGGCGGCGGCGAGACGATGGACGTCGCGAAAGGAGCCATCGCGTGGTTCACGCGGCCGGTGAGCCTGACCGGGCTGCCGGCGCTGTCGATCCCCGCCGGGTTCGACGGCCGGGGCCTGCCACTCGGGGTGCAGCTCGTCGGCCGGGGACGCGACGAGTGGACGCTGCTCCGGGCCGGCGCGGCGTTCCAGGAGCGCACCGATCACCACCTCCGCGAACCCGCGGGTCCCTGACAGGCGTCAGGCCACCGCCCACGCCAGCTCGCCGACGGTGAACAGCACGTGATCGGGCCGCTGCCCGGCGGGATGGGCGAAGACGACGTTGCCCTCCATGCACATCGACTCGGTGATGAGATTGGTCTGGCCCGTCGCGAGCTCGCCGGCGCCGTCGGCCCGCTCCACCGGATGGACGTCCGGACCCTCGGGCATGTCAAGCCGGAAGAACGCCACGGTTGGACCCCGGGGAACCGAGGACGTGCCGTGCGGCTGGCAGTACCGAACCTCCGCGTAGCTCCAGGCGGTTCCGTCGGGCGGACGCTCGTCGCGCTCCACCTCGCGCCAGCCGAGGACGGTCACGCGGCTCCCGCGCCCGGTCGTGGCTTCCGCTCCGAAGGCGAGCGCGTCGATCGCCGGGCTTGGCGACAGAGTCTTGGCCGGGGTGTTCACCGTGCCCCGTCCACAGGCCGCCAGAAGGACCAGCAC
>JBBDTT010000050.1:0-10210 GCA_040904285.1 Actinomycetota bacterium | reverse complement strand
CTTTTCCCCGAGCCACTCAGGCGAACCAACGCGAGGAGCGTCGCGGCGGATCAGCTCGTCCCATTCCTCGCCGGTGGGTGCCCACGGGTAGTCGTGCGCATGCACGTAGCTCGCAAGGGTGCCGTAGACGATCGCGGCAGCCACCCGCTCGGGATAGGTGGCGGCGAACAGCAGCGTCATGGGGCCGCCCTCGGACACGCCCATGATCGCGGCGCGCTCGGTACCTACCGCGTCCATGACCGCGCGGATGTCGTCCATGCGGGTCTCGAGGTCGGGGATGCCAGTGGTGCGGTCGGAGAGCCCGGTCCCCCGCTTGTCGAACAGGATCAGGCGGCAGAACGAGGCGAGTCCCTCGAACAGGTCGGCTGCGGAGCCCTCCCAGGCGACCTCGAGGTTTGAAAGGACCCAGCCGGAGACGAGGACGAGGTCGAACGGCCCGTCCCCGATGACGGCGTAGGCGACGCTGACATCGCCGCTCTTTGCGAACCGGACCTCGGGTGCGTCCACGGCTTGTTAGCGTAGCGACGGCAACGGGACCGTGCTGCCGAGGAGGCGACCATGAGCGAGGGCATCCGCACGTCGATCGAGTCGGCGATCGGGTATCTCACCGAGCATCCGGACGAGGCCGCCTACACGGACTCGCCGGCGACGGCGACGCTGGTCGAGGGGCTGCGGTTCCGGGTCGAGGGGCCGAATGCGGCGGTCGAGACCGACATGCCGGCCTCGGTCGGGGGGACGGACTCTGCGCCGTCGGCCGGTTGGCTGTTCCGCGCGGCGCTCGCCTCGTGCGTCGGCACGCTGGTCGCGATGCGGGCAGCACAGGAGGGAGTCACCATCGATTCCCTCACCGTCGAGGTCGACAGCAAGTCCGACGACCGGGGGCTCCTCGGGATGGACCCCGGCATTCCGGCGGGCCCCTCCTCGATCTCCATACGCGTGCACGCCGAGTCCGACGCGCCCGCCGAGACGTTGCGCGAGATCGTGGTGTGGGGCTCAGACCACTGCCCGGTCTGCGACATCGCGAAGCGAGCCGTGCCGGTGGAGCTGGAGATCGGCTAGCCGGTTACGCGTTCGACCTGGATCTTGAGCAGGACCCGCTGCTGGTCCTTCGTGTGCCAGGGGTAGACGTCCTTGCCGAGGTACTTCTTGGCCATCGCGTCGATGTGGGCTTCGGCGCCGTCGGTGGTGATGTCGACGACGCGGCCTCGGATGCTCACCCAGCGGTAGTCGTCGGTTCGGGACACGACCATCACGGCCACTCGCGGGTCGCGGAGGACGTTGCGGTGCTTCTGGCGGCCCTCGGCGGTGTTCACCACGATCAGGCCATCCTGGTAGTCGATCCACACCGGCGTGGCCTGCGGGTAGCCGTCCGGCATGAGCGTGACGAGGTCGGCCAGATTGGGTTCGAGGAACAGCTGCATCTGGTCGGGCGTCAGGGTTTCCTCGCGGGTGGACACTGGTGTGGCAGGGCTACGCGGCGCCCTGGGCGCGGATGCGGTCGCGGGAGGCGGTGACGAGGCCGCCGTACTCCTTGGCGTGCGCGGTGACGAGCTTCTGGAGGGCCGCGATGCGGTCCATGCGCTTGAGGAGGCGCTCGAACTCCATGCTGTGACGACGGCACAGTTCGAGCTCGGCGGCGACGCGGCTGAGCGGTTCGACTCTCATTCCTCGTATCCCTCCGGCGTCATCTTGGACGGCCATCTGCGGCCGTCGGCACCTCGGAACGAGGGCCCAGCCGAGCCATTCGACGTTCCATGGTGCCTGAACTTGTCGATTCTGTAAACCCCTCGATGGGGGGGGCTTGTTCCCTCGGGTCCGCGAGGATCGTGTCGGTGGCGCCGGCTAGGGTGCGTCGATGGATGCCCTGGAGGTGGGCCGGGCGCTGCGGCGGCGCCGCAGATTGGCGCTGATGACCCAGGCGGAGGTCGCGGCGGCGATGGGGACGACCCAGTCGGCGATCTCCCGCGCCGAGACGGGGCAGGCCATGCCCTCGATCCGGTTCCTGGAGCGGTACGCGTCGGCGACGGGGCGGATGCTGTCCATCGACATCGGGCCACCGGCGCGGATGCGAGGCGCCCGGAGGACCGAGAAGCCGAGTCCCGTCGAAGCCGTGGCCGAGCCCGTGATGGTGCCGGGGCCGGAGGAGGACGATCCGGTCGTGCTCGCGATCGCCCAGGAGCGGACGGCGCGGGAGCGCTACGAACGCGGGGAGATATCGATCAGCGAGTACGTGGTCGAGAAGGTCGACGCCGAGCTCGGGCTCACGGAGGCACGGTCGGCGGCGATCTGAGGCCAACCGCGGGCGGCGTCTGCTGCCTCCGGGTCCGACCGCGGGCGGCGTCTGCTGCCTCGGGCGATATCGCACTCTTGCGATATCTCGGGTTCGGGTGCGCCGGGACCCCCTCGCGGCGTCCCTGCGGCCCTCTGAGCCGCGTTCGGGCCCATATCGCAAAGATGCGATATCTGCGGAGCGCGAGGGAGGACGGAGGGGGCCGAGCCCGTCCGCCGGAATATCCTTGCCCCTCGTGGGTGATCGGGTGGATCGGGTCGATGACGCGGGGCCGTTCGTGGCGACGGTCGTCCTCGCGTTCGGGACGGATCCGTTCGTGCGGTGGCTCCTTCCGGATCCGGACATGTACCTCGACTACTTCACGCGGATCGTGCGGTTGCATGGACAGCTGACCGCGGCGTACGGAGGCGCTTTCGGGCGCGCCGACCGCCGCGGGGCGGCGTTGTGGTACCCGCCTGAGACCCACCCCGACTCGCAGGCGCTGGCGGCGATCCTGGGCGAGGCCGGGGCGCTCGAGCGGGCGGCCGGCGTCTTCGGCCGGGCGGCGGTGTACGAGCCGACCGAACCGTTCTGGTACCTGCGACAGATCGGCGTCGACCCGTCGCTGCAGGGGCGCGGCGCGGGTGGGGCGCTGATGGCGGCCGGGCTCGCCGAGGCGGACGCGGCGGGGGTGCCGGCCTACCTCGAGGCGACGAGCGAGCGGGGCGTGCAGTTCTACGAGCGGCATGGATTCCACGCGCTCGCGGAGATCCGCGTGGACGACTCGGCGCCGATCTGGCCGATGCGCCGCGACGCGCGGCCCGCGAAGGGTTAGCTCGCTGCCTCGAGCGCCGGCGCGGACACGGCGGCCTCGGCCCCCGCCGGCTCCAGGGCCCAGGCCAGGACCTGGTCGATGGACTCGGCGAGGTGGAAGGTCATCTCCTCGCGGACCTGCTCGGGCACGTCGTCGAGGTCGCCCTCGTTGCGCATCGGGAGGATGACCTCCTTCAGGCCGGCGCGGTGGGCCGCCAGGACCTTCTGCTTCACGCCGCCGATCGGAAGCACGCGGCCCTGCAGCGTCACCTCGCCGGTCATGCCGACGGTCGACTTCACCGGCCGCTGGCTCAGCAAGGACGCCAGCGCGGTCGTCATCGCGGTGCCCGCGCTCGGGCCGTCCTTGGGGACGGCGCCGGCCGGCACGTGGACGTGGAACCGACGCTGGAGGTCGGTCTCGGGGTCGATGCCGAGCTCCGAGGCGTGGCTGCGCACGTAGCTCAGCGCGATCTGCGCGGACTCCTTCATGACGTCGCCGAGCTGGCCGGTCAGGGTGAGCCCCGGCTCGCCCTCGGCCACGTTGGCCTCGATGAACAGGACGTCTCCGCCGGTGCCGGTGACCGCGAGGCCCGTGGCCACGCCGGGAACCGTAGTCCGATCGGCGGCCTCGAAGAAGAACTTCGGGCGGCCGAGGTACTCGCGGAGGTCGGCCGGCTCGACGGTGACGGGCGCCTCGGCCTTGCCGGAGGCGAGCTTGGTGGCGACCTTGCGCAGGACCTTGCCGACCTCGCGCTCGAGGTTGCGGACGCCGGCCTCGCGGGTGTGGTCGACCACGATCTGACGGAGCGTCAGATCCGGCAGGACCACCTCGTCGGCGTTGAGCCCGTTGCGCTCGACCTGGCGGGCGAGGAGGTGGTCGCGGGAGATGGCCACCTTCTCGTCCTCGGTGTAGCCATCCAGGCGGATGACCTCCATCCGGTCGAGGAGCGGGCCGGGGATCGTCTCAGCGACGTTCCCGGTCGCGATGAAGAGGACCTCGCTGAGATCCAGGTCGACCTCGAGGTAGTGGTCGCGGAACGAGTGGTTCTGCGCGGGGTCGAGGACCTCGAGCAGGGCGCTCGAGGGGTCGCCCCGCCAGTCCGAGCCGACCTTGTCGATCTCGTCGAGCATGAACACCGGGTTCTTCGTGCCGGCCTCCTTGAGGGCCCGCACGATGCGCCCGGGCAGCGCGCCGACGTAGGTGCGGCGGTGTCCGCGGATCTCGGCCTCGTCGTGGATGCCGCCGAGGGAGACGCGGACGAACTTGCGACCGAGGGCTCGTGCCACGCTCTCGCCGAGCGACGTCTTCCCGACGCCCGGCGGTCCGATGAGGGTGAGGATGGCGCCGGAGCCCCGGCCGGTCGCCGCCCCCAGTCCGCGCTCCTGGCGCAGCTTGCGAACGGCGAGGTATTCGACGATGCGGTCCTTCACGTCCTCGAGGCCGGTGTGGTCCTCGTCGAGGATCCGACGGGCCTCGGTGATGTCGAGGTGGTCCTCGGAGCGGACGTCCCAGGGCAGCTCGGTCATCCAGTCGAGGTAGGTCCGGATCCAGCCGTACTCGGGCGACTGCTCGTTCATGCGCTCGAGCCGGCCGAGCTCGCGCTCGGCCTCGGCCTTCGGGCCCTCGGGCATGTTCGCCTCGTCGATCTTGCGGCGGTACTCGGCGACGACGCCCTCTTCGTCGGACGCCTCGCCGAGCTCCTTCTGGATCGCCGCGAGCTGCTGGCGCAGGAGGAACTCGCGCTGGGTCTTGGCCATGCCCTCGGCGACGTTCTCGCGGACCTTCTCCTTGAGGGAGAGGTCGGCGAGGGACTCCTTCGCCCACTCGAGGGCCTTCTCCAGGCGCGTCTCGACGTCGAGCGCCTCGAGGAGCTCGACCTTCTGCTCGAACGAGAGGTCGGGCGAGTAGCCGGCCGTGTCGGCCATGGCGCCGGGGTCGGAGATGTTGCGCAGGAACTCGGCGACCTGAGGGACGCCGCGCGCCTCGACGATGTTCTCCACGACCGCGCGGTACTCGCGGGCGAGCTCCTTCGCGCGGGTCGTCGGGTTCTCGGGGTCGTAGACCGGGTTGATGGACAGCCAGTTGGCGTCGCCCGTGCCCGGGACGCCGTTCAGGACGATGGCGCGGTGGAGCCCGCGGATGACCAGGGCCTCCTGGCCCGAGGGCGTGCGCCCCATCTCCTCGATGACGGCGACGGTGCCGATCGAGGAGTAGCGCCCCGACTCGAACCGGGGAACGAGGAGCAGGTGGGAGTCGCCCGCGCGGGCAGCCTCGACGGCCGCCCGAGCGTCATCTGACTCCACGGTGAGCGTGACCACCATGTGCGGAAGCACGACCCCCGTGGTCAGGGGAAGAAGCGGAAGCGCCTCAGTCTTGAGTTCAGCCATGTCAACGCTCAAGAACGGCCCCTGTGGCGGGGATATTCCGAGGTCGTCGCAGCACGTCGACGCGGCGCGATCGGGTAGCCATCTGGGTCGCGTACATGTTGAGCGAAGGCAGGCTAGGCCCCCCGCCATCAATTACAAGCGTGTCATTACGAGTTGGTATACTCAGTGCATCGGCTCCACCGTGGAATCGTGGGCCAACAACTGTCGAGGTCACCGTGATCGAAGGCCCGCGTTCCGAACCAGATCGGTACACGCTTCGCATTACTTCTCGCTGTGCATCCGAGGATCTGAACCTTCCAGTGGAGGACCGGCAGAAGCCTCCCGAGGAAATCGGTCACGAGGTGGTTCGGAAATTCGTGGCTATGAGGTCTCAAGAACCCATCGGCTTCGAGAAGATCCAGCCCCTAACCACCCTCTCGGACGTTTACTCCCTGCACGCTGGACGCTGGCGAGGTGCGACCTGGCACGACCGCACGCACGGTGTCGTTTGGCTTGTCGGCGCTCGACTGCACCGGTCCGGAGACAGCGACGATGCCTACCCGACATTCAAGGCACTCGATGCCGCGAACGAACTTGGCCCTACCGAAGAGGACTATCGGTCTCTATTCGACTCCCGAGCCGAGACCTTTGTGGACGAAGTGATGAGGGTCGTTCCTCCCCTCCTCGGCGCGGCACGGCAGCAGTCCCCCCGAGAGGTCAGCGCCAGTGTCGGGGGAATCGCGATCGCGGTCGCGACCGAGTCGCACGATGGCATCGAACTTCGCAAGCTGTCGATTGCCATGAATAGCTGGGGGGATGGGCAAACCGAGCCGCCGAAGAACTGGACCGAGATTCTTTGGGCGGCCGTGTTTCCCTGGGTAGCGGACTGGGAGAGTGAACTCTCGCTCGAAGATGATATCGGCGGTCGAGCAGCGCGCGACTCGGAGTTGATTTACTCCGCCATGCGCGAGGAGAGCTAGTCCTCCTCGCGAAGCCGTTGAACCGCAGCTCGAGCCATATCTCGATTCCCAGCCGCGGCGAGGGAAACTAGACGGGCGCGGTCGCCGGACGCGAGGAACTTCTTCGCGTGCTCGAACGCCTCGGTGATTTCCTCTTTGTGCGTCGCGAGATACTCCTGAAGCGCAACCTCTAGGATTCGTCCGGGCGTCTTTTGGAGCAGGCCGCCTAGGTGTCTCGCGGATTCGTATGTCTCCGCCGGCACTCGAATAGCGCGACTCTCCATTGGGCCTCCTCATCCTCGCCGTGTTACTAGTGTAACAGCGTTACACCCCCACCTTTCTCGGCGCAAGAGGGAAAACCCTTAAGAAACTTTCGAGGAGCTCGCGAGATTTCCTATATTAACGAGAGCGCCGCGTGTTCGACAGCTTCATTTTGGCTGGTCAGGGGGCATGCTTGACAGTGCCACTAAACTCGGCTGTGGAGCTTCGCTCCCCTGCAGGACAGCCGAGTTTATTGGCACTCCGCAGCATCCCCTTTTGACACGACAATCGACAGCCGCCGGACCATCCGAGATTGTCTGACAAGGATTCTTCTGGCAAGAGAGACCGGCTAGATGATGCGACACCCTAGCCCAGAAACATCGTGTCGGCGTGCCACTCAAGCTGTTCGGGTGAGGGGCGCTCATCCGGGCGGCCGGGGAGCCACAGCTCCTGACCTTCTAGCGCGTAGTAGTGCTCGCCGTTGTCGAACTCGTCCTTCAGCCGGCGGCTCACGCGGAACTCGTACTTCGGGGTGACCGTCACATAGCCCCGGTCGAACAAGGTGTGGACGTCCGATCGGAAGAGCAGGCCGTTGGCGACCTCGTGCAGGCCGCCTTCGCTGACCGGGCGGATGTGGGCCGCCTCGAGAACGGGCAGCGCCTTCTCGCGGGTGATGGCGCACCGGCGCTGATACGTGTCCGTGACGAGGAGCCGGAACGCACCCTGACCGAGGCGGCTGCGCACCTGGACCGGGTCGCCGTACATCGGTGGCACTTCCTTCTCGGGAAGCGGATGCTCCCGGGCCCAGGCCATCTCCCGGCGCGCGAGAACCTGCGCCCACAGGTCGCGGCCGATCTCGGAGTCCAGGTTGTACGTCTTTCCTTGGACGATGTTCGGCCTCCAGTCCGGAGGCGGCGAGACCCAGTCATCCTCCGGAAGGAAGAAGGGATCGCGAAGGATCAGGCATCCGACCGTGTAGTCCTCGGTCGGGCGACCGCTGACGCGGCGGTATCGCTCGATGCGTCGGCGCATCTCGGCATACGTCGGCGCGCCATTCTTCTCCTGGAATGCCTCCCACGCGATCGACGCGGGGAAGTCCGTCTTGTAGAGAAAAGTGCCGCCTCCGACGATGGCGTTTGCCGGATAGTGGAGCTTGAACAAGAAGGGCTCTCCCGGGGAGATCGCTCGGAAGGCGCGGCCTCCGCTGGGCTGCCAGAAGTTGACCTCGTCGAGATCGGGCCGCGCCTTCAGGAACTCGAACCAATCCCGGTCTGTGACACCAACGAAGGCCTTCATTTGGCCAGATTCGCGAACGGAGGAAGGCCGAACTCGTCTACGAACTCCGCCAAGAGATCGAGCTCCGCCTGTCTTGGATCGTTGTCAGGGGTCGCCTTCCAACCGACGAGTAGCTCAGCTGACGTCGGGAGCTGCCAAATGTAACGCCCCCCTTGGTGGCCAATCGGGCGGCCTTGACCGTAGAGCGCATACTCGCGAAGCCGCCGGCGGAGTTGGTTCGCCTTACCGATGTACACCGTTTCAGCGTGCTCAACCCACTTCGCTGCAAGCGCGTCCACCGGCACCGTTGGGTTCCTGCCTTTGAAGTGACCACCAACACTCTCTGGCAGGAACTCGGGGGCGGATGAGAACCCGTGTACGACCACGTAAATCCCGGCATCGGGTGGCACATCCAAGATTCGTTCGATCAGGTCGCGGAACGGGATGAACCCCTCGAAGCCCCGGTCGCGTAGCCAAGTCAGGGTGAAAGATCTCGCCGTCGAGTCCCGTGGTTGCGCATTCGGCTCGTGAGCTCGACGTAGCGATTGGGATTCGGCGAGCCCCTCCCTGTCGCTCTCCTCATCCTCTGGCTCGCGCTCTGGCTCGCGCAGGATGCTCAAGTCGATGGTGGTCGGCCGCTCGGGACCACCCTCAACCTCGACTTGGCCCGAAGCCACCAATCCATCGAAGTCCGCGGCGGTGAACCCGGAGCTGTCACCGGAGTAATCCGAGATATAGAACCCGATGCGCCGAATCTGATCGCGCAATCGCTTCTGGTCGGAACGTCCTGCCCCAGACCTCTGGCGTAGCAGCCGACGGATGTTCTCAGCCTCGTCGCGAGTAAAGCGTCGCCTGCCCTTCACGGTTCAATTCAACTATGGCGTGATGAGGCTCGGGAAGTCACCAGTCGACAGGGAGCTGATGCCTTTCAGCGGCCTGCGTGCACCGAGCTGTACGCGATCAGGCCGAGGATCCAGAGCGGCCAGGTCCAGAAGACGAGCCACCCCCAGAACAACGGCCAAGTGGGGCGCGGAATCACGCCGGCACGCCACTTTCGTCGTGAACGGATCGCTAGCCAGAGCCCGAGGGGGAACCACTGGAAGACGCTGACGACCATCCCGAGCGTCACCATCCGGTGCCGCAACGAGGTGCCGCCGGGATGGAGCTGCTTGGGTCCGGGGAGTCGATGTCCGAGATCCATGACTTGAGATACGGAGAAGGCCGACGCAAGGCTTGTGCGCCGCCGTTCCTCGGATCAGCCGGCTCGGCATCTGGCCGCGGTCGCACCCACATCGCCGGTAACCTTCGTCTCATGTCAGCGTTCTGGCGCGCGGTGACCTTCCTGCGCAGACTGCGCGCGCTTCTCTGGTGGCGGGGCCCTTGGGGCAGGTGGTGGCGCCGCGACATGCACGGACAGGCGGCGTTCAGGCCCATAGCCCCACTGATCCCTGGGCGGAGCGATAAACCCGCCCGGCCGATGGGGCCTCGCATGCCGCCCGCCGCCGACGAATTTGAGCGGCACGTTCGAAAAGTCTCCGACGCACAGCACCAAGCCTGGCTGGAGTCGGTTACCGCGTCGCCCGCGGCGAGCGAACACACGGCCCCGGTCCCCTTTCGGCCCAAGCGGCTGAAGCGGTACACCGCGCTCTTCGAGGCGGCCGGCCGGGCGCTCCACGAGCGGCGCGAGGTCTCGATCGAGACGAACGCCGGAGTCCCGATGCAATTTCGAATCATCCGGTTCCGGGACGGAACCAGCTGCCTCGAGCACAGCCTCAGCGGACGCTCAGGCGGACACGAGCGGCTCGACAAGCGATCGGACACCGCCGAGGAGCTGACCCGGACCATCATCGGCGACTTCTATGGGGCGCGGGTTCGCCCCATCGCCGGGCAGCAGTTCTAGGCGAGGGCGAACAGGGGCCACTCGTCGGGGATGCCTTTGAGGGTCGCCGTCCCCCGGTCGGTGAAGGCGAGCCCGGAGCCGGCCACGAGGCCCTTCACTGTTCCGCTGACGAGGACCTCGTTCGCCTCGGCCTGGGCCATGACCCGCGCGGCGATGTGGACCGCGATGCCGCCGACGTCCTCACCCCGGACCTCGATCTCGCCCGCATGCAGCCCGAGGCGGAGGGATACCCCCTCGCGCGCCAGGCCGTCCCGGATCGCCGCCGCCGACCGGATGGCGCGGGCCGGCCCGTCGAACGTCGCGAGGAACCCGTCGCCGGTCGTCTTCACGAGCTTCCCGCCGTGGCGCCCGACCTCTCTCCGCGAC
>JBBDTT010000049.1:0-10323 GCA_040904285.1 Actinomycetota bacterium | reverse complement strand
TGACGTTCGACGGCGCCCCGGCCCGTCCCGTCCAGGACGACCCGCGGGCGATCCTCGAGGCCATCCGCCTGCGGGGCTCCGCGGCCGCCGCGGTGGAGGCCGTGGGCGTGGCCCAGACGGCCCTCGACCTCGCGTCCGCGCACGCCGGCTCGCGCGAGCAGTTCGGCCGCGCCATCGGCACGTTCCAGGCCGTGAGCCACCAGCTGGCCGACTCGTTCATGGACCTGGAGAACGCCCGGTCGCTCGCCTACTGGGCCGCGTGGAGCGTGACCGAAGGGGCGGAGGACGGCCCCAGGGCCGCCGCCACGGCCAAGGCCTTCGCCACCGAGGCCGCCGCGACCGTGTGCGAGCGGGCCATCCAGGTCCACGGCGGCATCGGCTTCACCTGGGAATCACCGCTGCACCGCTTCTACAAGCGCGCACTCTGGCTCCAGGCCTTCCTCGGCTGGCCCCGCGAGCACCGGGCCCTGGTCGCCGCCTCGCTCCTGGACTGAGCGTTCCGCCGCCTACGCGGTGATGGTCGGGGAGCCCTGGGCGTTGAAGTTGCCGTACTCGTCGCCGATGTTGCCGATCTCGACCGTCGCCGTGTCGCCGGGGAGCAGCGTGTGCGTCGTGTGCCACCGACCGTCCGGACCCAGGGAGGCGAGCGAGGTCAACGCGCCGCCGGCCGCCCGGCGGATCGTGACCTTGACCTGCGTCACCTTGCCGGTATCCGCCCAGTTGCGGAACGTGCAGGTGTTGCAGAACCACTCGAGCTTGGTCGGATCGTTCGGCGCCGCGGGGTCGCGGGTGAACGTCCGGACGTTGCGGATGAACGGGATCGGCGAGGCGTAGGAGTCGGGGTAGTCGACGGGCCCGATCACGACGCCCCCGATGCCCGGGACGTTGTGGGTGCTCCGAGGTCCGACCTGCACGCTCACGTGGCCGTCCGGCTCGATGCGGATGTCCTCGACGTTGATGCCGCCCCACCGCCGGACGTCGAACGTGCGCGAGACGAGGTGATAGGGATTGGCCTGACGGCCCTTGCGGTGGTGGCCGTCGACCACGAACCGGTACTGGCCGGCGGGGGTCGAGCCGGTGCGGGCGAGGGCGTTCGCCGGCCCGTCGAAGGCCTCGAAGTGCGCCGTCCATCTCCACTGCTGCCGTCCCTGCAGGTACGGAACCACGCTGGCGGCGCCCTTCGGGAACTCGAGCGTGACGATGACCTCGCCCGACATGTCCCCGAACGTCTTCCACTGGCCGTCGACCAGGCGCTCCACCGTCACCTCGGGCAGGTCGGTGTAGTTCGAGCCACCGAACCACGTGAAGAACGCGGTCTTGAATCGGGTGATGTCGCTCGGCTGGAACTGGATGCGCGGAGTTCCGCCGTCGTCCGGCAGCAGGGCCTCGTAGGCCGGGATCAGCGTCTCCGCGGCGGCGCCGAGGGCGATCCCCTTGGCGTCCTGGATGACCTGGTCGGCGATCTCCTTGGGGTCGAGGAGCTCCGCCGTGAGCGCGGGGCCGTTGTGCAGGAGCCCGGCCATCTCCACGTGGCGCGAGGCCAGGTAGTCCGAGGAGTGCGGTCCCCAGCCGGTGAGCGACTTGCGGTAGTGGTCGCCTCGGGAGAACTCGCGGTACGAGGCGATGTAGCCGTTGTAGTCGTTCGCCATCCCGATCGCGATCGTCAGCGGGTACCCGCGGCCCGGACCCGTGATCGGCAGCTCCTTGTGGAGGAAGTTCCCCCAGATCTTCGTGGTGTCCACCGGCTCGGACTCGGCCCACAGGACGTTGGCCGGGTCGTTCCAGCCCTTCGCGTCGTTGTTCACCTGAGCACGCATGCGCTTGTACTCATGGTCGGTGATCCCCGACAGCAGCAGGCTGGTGTTGTGCGGGTTTGGGCACTTCCACGTGGTGTCGGGCTGCTGGGTGCACGGGAACTGGGCCGCCCAGTCGAAGCCCTTCCAGATGTTGTTCCGGATCAGGTCTGTCCGAGTCTTGAGGTTCTTCGACTGCTCGGACCACTGCTCGCAGGAGCACATCGTGAGCAGGATCTCCCCCAGGCGGGCCGCCTGGAGGTGGACGCCCATGGACTCCTCGAGGGCGTTGTATGAGGGCATGGAGTAGTTCTCGGGGATCGGGATGCCGAGGGCCTCGAAGTCGTCGGTCGTGATCCCGGGGTCGGGCAAGGGCGGCGGGATCCCGAACTCGTCGCGGGGGCCGACGCACTCGGGGGCGGCCGGAACCCGCGGGTTTCCGGAGAGCGCCTGGTCGGTCCGGCAGTTGGAGACCCCGGGGTAGGGGTGGGAGATCGGGCCCGGGTACCAGCGATCGATCATGAGCACGGGGAAGTTGGTGCTGAACGGCACGAAGCGGCCGGCCTGCTCCGGAGTGCCGCCCGCGACGTCGTTCCACGTGTCGATGACGGAGTCGGCCATCAGTCGGGCGCCGTACTCGGCCTGGCGGTAGTCCTTGTGCGTGAAGTCCAGCCGCTCGTGGACGCTGTGGTAGGAGTTGCGCTCCGGCTCCGCCGTGCCCACGGACCCCTGGCTCCACACCAGGACGGCGCCGGTCTCGCGATCGACCATCCGCTCGAGCGGGCCGAGGTAGTCGGCGGAGTTCAGGTCGTTGCCCTCGAGGAACTCGGGGTGGACGGCGAAGTTGGCCAGGATGGCGAGCGGCTTGGGCTCGAACGGGTTCGACATGTCGTCGAACCGCACGATCATCATGTCGTGATCGCCCTCGCTCTGGGGGAAGCCGGCCGGCGTGCCGTCGTCGGCGATCGCCGGGCCGTACGAGTGACGGGCGGTCTTGTCGAAGTACGAGACGGACGCCCCCACCCTCGCGGGCTTCAGGTTGGCGGCGGCCTTCTCGACGGCCTCTGCCTGGGCCTGGGCGTAGTACTCGAAGAACCGGAGGTCGAACGAGTCCTGGAACAGCCACGGCCCGAACGTGGTCGAGGAGTAGAACGGGCTGGAGTGGTTGTGGGAGGACATCGTCGTGAGGTGCTCGCGGTCGATGCCGGAGGTCCCGTTCTCCTCGAGGATCTGGGCGGTGCGGCGCCACAGCATGTCCTGGGGGATGTAGAGGTCGTTCTTTACGAACGCGACGCGGGTGCCGTTGTTGCCCTCCACGACGATGGCGCGGACCGACAGCCGCGACTGGATCCCGTAGGACGGCGCCCGGTGGAGCTGGTGCTTGTGGGGGTCGAAGTGGGACTCGGGCGCGAGTCCCAGGGTCAGCTCGTCGCTGGCGTACTGGCCGGCGGAGGCGCCGACGTGCCAGGTAGCGTCGACCACGGCGACCCCCGCCTTGACGCGAATCAACGCGGGCGGCGGGTTGGTCTGGGCGGTGGCCGGGGACAGGCCCGACGCGACCAGGCCGAACAGGAGCAGGAGGAAGACGGACAGGGACGACGGGCGAGAGGGGCGCATGGTTGACATGCCGCGAGAATTCGACGAAATGACCGAGTTCCCTGCTCGGCGTTTGATGCCACACTGATCGGGTGGACGACGAGACACTCCTGCGCCGGGCCGAGGAGGCGCTGACCGAGATCAAGGTCAACCACGGCCTGTCCGAGGAGCAGGCCAGCGTGCTCGCGGCGCTCCGCATCCGGCTCAAGGGTGAGGCCGGCGGCTCGCTCGAGTCCATGCTCGAGGCCGCCGGGGACCTGGACTCCCCCGGCCCGCCCTCCCATGCCCCGGGAGGCCCGAACCTGGACGACGTGCTCGCGAAGGAGGGGGGGAAGACGTCGGGATCCCTCGACGACCTGTTCTCCCATCAGCCCAAGAAGCCGGAGTGGCCGGGCTAGAAACAACGAACCACCTCTGGAGGACCGGCCCTCGAAGGCGCCCCTTCCTCGAGAGAATCCGGTCCACCACAGGTGGCTCGAACCCGAGTCTACCCACCGCCTCGAGGACGAAACTCCTTGGTTCGAAACTTCGGGTCGTGAATTCGGGGGTCCCCCGAACGGCCGACGCCTCGGGAGGAACCCTCCCCGCAACGACAAACCACCCCGGGAGGACCGGCTCTCGAAGGCGCCCCTTCCTCGAGAGAATCCGGTCCACCGGGGGTGGCTTGAAACTCCAGCCCTACCCTTCCTGCGGAGACCGAAACCTGCAAACCCAGGAAATATCCTTTCGTCGGGTTTGTCCGCCATTCTGGCGCGGCCCGCGCGCGGAGGTACGTCCGCGGAGCACGGCGAATCCGGGATGCATGCGACGCGTCGTGGTCGCCCTGATGCTCCCCGCGCTGCTCGCGCTGCCCGGACCCGGCACCGCGCCCACGCCCGCGGAGGCCCTGCGCTCGCGGTCCTTTCGCGTGATCGCCTTCGACTACAAGCAGCGCACCGAGGACACGGTCACGTACGCCGCCTATCACGCGAACCTGCGGTCCCAGATCTTGGCGGCCCGAGCGCGGTTCCGCCGGGACGTTCCCACTCTCGCGTTCCTGCCGGAGGACGCGGGGCTGATGGCCTGGATGGTCGGCCCCCGGGGCGCGTCTGCCCGCGCGGCGGCCGACGGCGTGGGCAACTCGGTGGCCGCGATCGCTTCGCTGGCTCCCGGGTACGGGCCCGCGATCGCCCACTACCTGGCCACCTGCCCGGGGATCTCCCCGGCCCGGGCCCTCGTCCTGGCCCTGACCGACACCGCCTGGCGAGCTCTCGGCCAGGGGCTCGCCCGGATCGCCGCGGAGGAGCGCATCTGGATCCTGGCCGGACTGAACGTGGGAGACGTCTCCGTGACCCGGGAACCCGCGCTCGTGGCCCTGCTGGCCGACCCCGAGCACGCCGCGGCGGGCTACGCCTACCGGGCCGGGTGCGAGCCCTACAACCAGGCCGTGCTCTTCCGACCCGACGCCGAGCTCGACGGCGACGGCGCGGCCGACCCCGCGAAGGTCCTCGCCGGCCGCCAGCGCAAGGTCTATCTGGTCCCCATCGAACGTGAGCAGACCGCCGGCCTGGCCCTCGCGTCGGAGTCCCCCGCCGACGCCCGCGTCATCGACACCGGGTTCGCCCGCCTGGGCGTCCTGACCAGCAAGGACGCCTGGATGCCCGACGTCGTGGAGCGCCTGGAGATCGACGGGATGGAGGTGTTCCTGCAGCCCGAGGCGGGAGCGTGGGCCGGCTCGACGGGCGCCGGCTCCCAGGATCCCGAGCTGGGATGGCCCCCCGACGCGATGACCCGGGCGATCTGGTCGATGGTGCAGTGGCAGGCCGAGACCACGCACGGCGCGCTGTCGAACCTGACGGGCAATTTCGGCGATCTCTACTTCGACGGCACGGCAACGCTCACGCGGGACACGAGAGCCGGCGAGCCGGCGCGGCGCTACCTGCTGGGGCGGCCTCCGCAGGCCGGCATCGTGGCCCGAGGCCGGTGGGTCTTCGCCGACCCCCCCGATGGCGTCCCGCTCTCGGACCTCCGCGCCCGGCGCTCGGGACTGCAGGCCGGAGGGGCCCGGCTCGCGCCCGGCTCGGGTGACTCGCTCGAGAACGGGCAGCTGGCCTCGTTCGTCGTCGGCGACATCACCCTGCAGCCCCGAGGCGTAACCGGCCGGCGGCTGGCCCCCTCCGTTCCGTCGGTGGCCATCGCCCCGGGGCCGGGGGCCCAGTGGGCGCCTTCCATGGCGGCCACGGCGAGCGGCGTGGTCGTGGCATGGACTGACCTGCGCCTCGGGTCCGAGCAGCCGTACACCGCACGATCGGCGGACGGCGGCCGCACGTGGTCTGCGCCCGTTCGAGCAGGGGATTCGGCGGCCCGGCCGGACGACCAGCAGGACAACCAGTACGACGCCCGCGTCGCCTCGCTCGGGGGTGAATCCCTCGTGGTCGTCTGGACGGACTTCCGCAACCAGTCGTGGGATGTCTACTCGGCGGCGTCGGAGGACGGCGGGCGAACCTGGGCCGCCTCGGTTCGCGTCGACCACGCCGCGAGCAGCGCGGAGGGCTATCCGAACGAGAACCTCCACCAGGACCCCGTCGTCGTCTCCCGCGGCACCGGCGCGGCCACCGTCCTGTGGGCCGACGCCCGCGGAGCTCGGGTGGACCACGGGATCGCCGCCGCCCGGTCCCCGAATGGTGGCGACGGCTGGACGGGGGACGTCGCGGTCGACGGGACCGGCGCCCGGTTCGCCGAGCAGTGGTCTCCGGCCGCCGCGGCCGGCACGAGGGGGGGTCCGCTGGTGGTCGCGTGGCAGGACCACCGCGCCGGCGTCAACCGCGTCTACCTGTCGCGGTCGCCCGACGACGGATCGGTCTGGACGCGCGGCGTGGCCGTGGCGCCCTCCCGGCACGACCAGTGGCAGCCGGCCGTCGCCGCCGGACCGCGCGGGCGCGTCGCCGTCGCCTGGAGCCAGGGGGTGGGGGGCGGCGCCCGGCGGATCCGGCTCGCGCTCGTCAGGAGCGGACGGACGCGGTCGCTGGACGTCGACCCGGCCGCCCCGCGCGGCGTTCGCCAGGCCCGTCCGGCGGTGCTCTACGACGGCACGGACGTGTGGGTGGCGTGGCAGGACGACCGAGCGGGTGACTGGGACATCCTGATGCGGCGGATCACCGACGAGGGCCGGCTCGGGCGGATCCGGCGGGTGGATGACGGCCCTGTTGGCGCGCACGCGCGCCTGCCCGTCCTCCTTCGGTCACGGGGGCGGCTGCTGGTCGCGTGGGAGGACACCCGACGCGACGTCGAACAGGTGCGCGCCGCCTCCCTCTGATGCCCGTCCTGTAAGGTTGGGGACCCGCGGTTCACGCTGCGGGACCCCACGAACGAGCGAACCCACGGAGGATCGATGCCCGGCGACCACAAGGAGGTCAAGTACCTCCGCCTGTTCCTGAAGGAGCCCGGCACCGAGCGGCTCCGCAAGACGGCCGCCGGCTGGCTTCGCCGCCTCACCGCCGAGGGTTGGCGGGAGACGTCTCGAGAGAAGAAGCACGATCACGTGGTGGTCCGTCTGGACCGCGAAGGAGTGAAGCCGCGCACGATCAAGATCCGTCCGCCGACCCCGCCGCCCCCGCGTGACCGCGGCGGCTTCGGCCGGGGCGGTCCCGGTGGACGCGGTGGCCCCGGCGGCCGCGGCGGCCCCGGTGGACGCGGCGGCTACGGCGGCGCCGGCGGTGGCGGTGGACGCGGAGGTCCCGGCGGTCCCGGCGGTCCCGGCGGTCCGGGCGGGCGCGGTGCTCCTCCTCCCGCCCAGCCTCCTCCTCCCGCGCAACCCCCGCCTCCGGCCGCGCCCTAGGCGCGTTTCGGGGAACGCAACGGCACCGCGGCGGGCAGGAACCGTTCGCGAAATGATCGGCCTGATCACCACCAGCCGTGGTGCTTGGCCCAGGCGAGCATCGTCCCGGAGATCAGCACGATGACGCCGGCCAGGATCGCCAGGTGGCTGAAGTCGGTCCGGTTGTTGACGATGATGTTCATCCCGTAGATCCCGGCCACGGCGTTGATCGGCAGGATGACGGCGGCGATCAACGCGAGGCGCTCCATCGCGATGTTGATCTTCGTGGTCGTCCGGCTCGTGTAGTAGTCGACGACGCCCTGGAGGAACTCCATCTCGCCGTCGGCGAGGGAGCGGACCCGGTCGAACTCGTTCAGCAGGTCGTCGATGTAGGGGTGGGCCTCGGGCGGGAGGAACCGGGCCAGCTGGTTCATCCGCGAGTAGGCCTCGCGGCTCTGCGCCGCCATCGTCCGGACAGTGAGCAGCTCGTGGCGGACCCGGAACATGTCCTCGAGCGCCGCCTCCGGATCCTTGAGGTTCCCCCGCATGACCTGCCGCTCGAGCCCGGCGATCAGCGTGGCCTGGCTCGACACCAGGGCCTCCATGCGGCGGACCAGCAGGCGGGTGATCGCGTGGGACAGCTCGCCGGGCGACCCGGGGCGGAACCGTCCCTCCTCCAGGCGGCGGAGCACCGCTTCGGTCTCGCGCGTGGCGGCCTCGAGGGGGACGCCCTCCCCGAGCGGTCCGTGCACGGTGACCAGGTACCGGAGGCCGACGAACTGATCGAGCTCCACCAGGTGGACGTGCCCGGCGTCGCCCGGCTCGGGCGCGTGCAGGACCAGGTACACGTGGTCGGGATAGGGGTGGATCTTCGGGACGTGGCTGCGCTCCGCGCATCCCCGCAGGGCGAGCGGGTGGAATCCGAACGCCTCGCCGAGGGCGGCCACCTCGGACTCGGTCGGCTCCACGACGTCGGCCCACACGAACCCGTCGCCCCGCTCGAGGAGGGCTCGCAGGTCCTCGGGCCGGTGGGTCTCGATCCCGTTCCCGGTGACGAACCGGACGTCCATGGCCGCTATCGTCCAGGAACCGGGACCCCGGCGCGAACCTCGACGCCGAGCTCCGGGACGATCCGCATGATCCGGTCGCTGGCCCGCTCGGCCATCGCCGCGACCGTCAGCGAGGGGTTCACGCACAGCGAGGTCGGGATCGTCGAGGCGTCGGTGACGAACAGGCCGGGGTAGCCCCACACCTGGTTGTCGATCCCGACCACCGAGTCCAGGACGCTCGAGCCCATCCGGCACGAGGACAGCGGATGCGCGGACAGGAACGCCGCCTCCCCGGTCCACTCGAGATGCTTGGCCAGGCCGTCCTTCTCGAAGATGCGCCGCACCTCCCGGTCTGCGTTCGCGAACGCCTTCAGGGTGAACTCCGAGGCTGGATAGTCGAGGGTCGCCACGGCCGCGGCCGGCGCGAGGCGCACGAAGTTGCCCGTGGGCGGGGGCGGGCCGAACGTTCCCTCGTTGCCGTCCTCGACCATGGACAGGACCGACACCCAAGAACGCCACCGCCGCGACAGCTCGCGCTTGCCGAGCCCGAGGAACCCCTGATGGGTCTCGCCGTCGTTGGGGATCACGTTGAGCGTGCCCGGGAAGTAGATGTGCTGCATCCCGAACCGCAACCCCTCCCGGCGGCGAGGGTCCAGGAAGTCGTACGTCATCGACGTGATCGGCCGCCCGATCGGATACGCGTCGTACGCGGCCGTCCCGCGGGACAGCCCGAGCAGCGAGCGGACCTTGCCCTCGTCGACGACCTCGGTGGTCACCAGGTCCCCGTTCGGGGAGAAGTTGCGCCCGACGTGGCGCGACAGCAAGGGCAGGCTCGGGCGGGATCGCTCCAGGATCACCGGCGAGCCCATCGCGCCGGCCGCGAGGATCACCACCTTCGCCTCGACGACGCCGCCGTCGGTGTACTCCCGGTAGTCGCCGGCGCTCAGCGTCAGGTAGTCCACCGCGTAGCGGTACCCGGGCGTAACGGCCGGGCGGATGCGCTGGACCTCGTGGAGCGGACGGATCTCGGCGCCGTGGGCCTCGGCCGCGGGGAGGTAGTTCAGGAGCATGGAGCGCTTCGCCCCGAACCGGCAGCCGTTCACCATCCAGTTGCAGTTCGTGCACCGGTCCAGGTCGACGGCGACGGGGACCGGGTTGCACGTGTGCCCGGCGCGGCGGCACGCCGCGGCGAACACTCCGCCCGCGAAGGACACGTCGTTCCAGTCCTCCTGCGCGACGGGCAGGGTCTCCTCGACCCGGTCGTAGTAGGGGTCGAGCCGGGCCCGCGTGATCTGCCGGGGCCAGACCCGGCGGCCGGCGGGCTGGGTCCGCTCGAAGACGAACGCCGGCGCGCGAAGCGAGGCCGCGAAGTAGACCACCGAGGACCCGCCCACCACGTTGCCCGCGGCGACGGCCACCCCCTGGCCGATGATCGCGTCGACGATCCGCGTGTACGTGCCGATCTGCAGGTCGTGCGTGAACTCCTCGGTCTTCAGGTACGGACCCCGCTCGAGGAACAGGACCTTCGCCCCACCGGCCGCGAGGTGATAGCCGGGGATGGCTCCTCCGAACCCGGTCCCCAGGACCAGGACGTCGGTCGTCTCGGACGCGGGGCTCACGAGGGGTGTCCTCCCCGGGTGGTCTTCGGGTGGAGGCGGTTCAGCCGGCGCCGGTAGGACGCCTCGGGGAACCGCCACAGGCCGTCCCGCCCGGGCTTCGGGAACCGCAGGTAGGCCAGGCCCGGGTGGCCGGCCCGAACCGCCTCGGCGGTCGGGAGGAACCCCGCCGTGTGGAACGCGAGGAACACGATCGCGGCGCCCACCACCCAGAACTGCCGGTCGGGGGCCGCGGGGTCGTACAGCGTGTAGAGCAGCTCCGTGCGCTGGTCGAAGTCGAGGGCAACGAACTCGGGCGGCGCCACGGCCGTCGCCGGGAACCGGGTCCGCGCGAAGGCGTTCAGGGCGAGCGCGAACGGCGGCGCGGCGCCGGCCGACTGGAGCGGGCCGAAGTACCACATGTCGACCGCGCCGGCCTGGACCCCCCCGGGGCCGCGGACGACACCGGCGACGGCGCGGTCGTCCGGCGTGCG
>JBBDTT010000048.1:0-10336 GCA_040904285.1 Actinomycetota bacterium | reverse complement strand
GCGATGCTGCTCCACAACACCGTGACGGCCGCGGAGCGAGCCGCCGGCTGAGCTAGTCCCAGGTCCCGGCCTCGATCCGCTCCAGGCGGCGATCCCGGGCGAGCGCGCTCGACTCGATCAGCTGCTCGAGAGCCTCGGGTTCGTTGAGCGCTCCGGCGAGGACCGCCGCCAGGTCGCGCTGCGACACCACGCCGACCAGTCGGTCGTGGTCGATCACGGGAAGGTGGCGAATCCATCGGTCGGACATGATCCGAGCCGCGTCGCGCAGCGTGGTCGAGGGATCGACCGTGACGAGGTCCTTCGACATGACCTCGGAGACCGGCGTGGACAGCTCGAGGCCCTCGGCGACGGCTCGCAGGACGTCGCGCTCGGTGAGGATCCCGAGCAGCCGGTCGCCGTCGACCAGCAGGATCGAGCCGGTCTGCTGCTCCCACATCCGTTTCGCGGCCTGGCCGAGCGACTCGTCGGCCCGGTCGGTCACCGCGGCCTCGGTCATGATGTCGGACACCCTCACGCCTCCTCGCCTCCCCGATCCTCGATGGGCACGTACGCCTGGTTGCGGGGGCCGATGTACTCAGAGTCGGGGCGTATCAACCGGTTGTCGGCGTACTGCTCGCGGATGTGCGCGGTCCAGCCGGCGATGCGGCTCATGGCGAACACCGGCGTGAACAGGTCGGTGGCGATGCCGAGCGCGCGGTAGACGCTGGCCGCGTAGAAGTCGACGTTCGGGTACAGCCCCTTCTGGTCCATGACGGCTTTCTCGATGCCCTCGGAGATCTCGAACCACCGCGTGTCCCCGGCCCGCTCCCCGAGCTCGCGGGACAGCCGGCGCAGGTGCGTGGCCCGGGGATCCTCGGTCTTGTACACGCGGTGGCCGAACCCCATGATCCGCGCGCCCTTCTGGGCGAGCTTCGCGGCGATGTAGGCCTCGGCCTTGTCCGGCTCCCCGATCTCCTCGAGCATCTTCATGACCTGCTCGTTCGCGCCCCCGTGCAGGGGACCCTTGAGCGCGGCGACGGCGGCGGTGCAGCTGGAGTGGATGTCGGCCAGCGTGGACGCGCAGACCCGGGCGGCGAACGTCGAGGCGTTCATCGTGTGGTCCGCGTGCAGGATCAGGCAGATGTCCATCGCGCGAGCCGCGTCCTGGTCCGGTTCGTCGCCGAGCAACATGGCCAGGAAATTCGCGGCGTGGGGGAGCTTGGGGTTGGGGGGCACGAAGTCCTGCTTGGTGCGGAGGCGGTGATACATCGCCAGGCGGGTCGGCAGCCGGGCGATCAGGCGCACCGCCTTCCGGTAGTTGGCCTCGGAGGAGGTGTCCCACCCGTCGGGGTCGTGGGCGGAGGCGGCGGAGATCGAGGTCCGGACCATCGACATCGGGGAGCTCTGCACGGCCAGCGTCTCCATGAGCTGCGCGCCGAACGGGGTCATCTCCCGGTCGTTGACGAGGGCCTCGGTCAGGTCATCGAGCTCGTCCTGCGACGGCAGGCGTCGGTTGTGCAGGAGGAACGTCGTCTCCTCGAACGTGGAATCCGCCGCGAGGTCGTCGATGTCGTAGCCGACGTACCAGAGCTTGCCGAGCTGTCCGTCGATGTCGCTGATCGCGGTCTGCGCCGCAACGACGTCCGCCAGGCCCTTCTCGCTCATCTCCGTGGCAGAATAGCCGCCGCCCTCGGCGAGGGCGAACGACGGCCCGATCACCCGACGAACAGGAGGCGACCGCCTTGGCGCATCGCGTGACGTTGATCCCCGGGGACGGCGTGGGTCCCGAGCTGTCCGAGGCCACCCGCCGCGTCCTGGAGGGCACCGGCGTCGAGTTCGACTGGGACGTCCAGGACGCCGGCGCCGACGTGATGGACAAGTACGGGACCCCGCTCCCCGAGCCGGTCCTGGAGTCGATCCGCAAGAACGGGGTCGCGATCAAGGGGCCGATCACCACGCCGGTCGGGGGCGGCTTCCGGAGCGTGAACGTCGCGCTGCGCAAGGAGCTCGACCTGTACGCGTGCCTGCGGCCCTGCAAGTACTACCCGGGTGTGCGGTCCCGCTACGACGACGTCGACGTCGTGATCGTGCGCGAAAACACCGAGGACCTCTACGCCGGGATCGAGTTCGAACAGGGACTGGACGAGACGAAGCGCCTGATCGAGTTCCTCGGCGAGCTGTCGGACAAGCGGATCCGGGAGGACAGCGGGATCTCGATCAAGCCGATCTCGGTCACGGGCACCCAGCGGATCACCCGGTTCGCGTTCGACTACGCGCGCAAGTACGGCCGGAAAAAGGTCACGGCCGTCCACAAGGCCAACATCATGAAGTTCTCGGACGGCCTGTTCCTCGCGACGGCGACCGAGGTGGCGACGGAATACCCGGACATCGAGTTCGAGGACCGCATCGTCGACAACCTGTCGATGCAGCTCGTGAACCGGCCCGAGGAGTACGACGTCCTGGTGCTCCCCAACCTGTACGGCGACATCATCAGCGACCTGTGCGCCGGGCTCATCGGCGGCCTGGGCGTGGCGCCGGGCGCGAACATCGGCGAGCAGACCGCCGTCTTCGAGGCCACCCACGGGAGCGCTCCCAAGTACAAGGGCATGAACAAGGTCAACCCGATGGCGATGATGTTCTCGGGCGTGCTGATGCTGCGGCACCTGGACGAGGACACCGCCGCCGACCGCCTCGAGGCGGCCCTCGCCGCGGTCATCGAGGAGGGGAAATCGGTGACCTACGACATGAAGCCGAGCCGGGACGATCCCACCGCGGTCGGCACCAGCCAGGTCGCCGACGCCGTGATCGAGAAGCTGAACGCGTGACGTTCTCCCGCTAGTCCCGGCGGGTCGTTGAACCGGCCCCTCGCGCGGTCGAACATTGCTGGGATGGGCCGCGACGCGCACTCGATCCCGACGGACCCGGAGGATCCCGGCCTTCCGCGCGCCCGTCGCGCCCGGCTGGTGCGCCGCTTCGGGGTCGTGCTCCTGGTCGTGTTCGTGGGCCTCGGGGCCAGCGGCGTCCTCGGCGTGCGGACGACGTCGGTCAGCGCCTCCGGCGGCGGCTACGAGCTGACCGTCACGTACCCGGCCGTCACGCGCCCCGGCCTGGCCAGCCGGTGGGGTTTCGAGCTGACGCGGGCCGGAGGGTTCGACGGGCCGATCACGGTCGCCACGACCCACGCGTGGCTGGACCTGTTCGACGAGAACGGCCGCAACCCCGCGCCCTCGGCGGAGACGGTCGACGGCGACATGCTGGTGTGGGAGTTCGATCCGCCGGAGGGGGACACGCTCACGTTCGTGTTCGACGCACGACTGGGTCCGTCCGAGCAGTCCGGTATGACGGCCCGGACCGAGGTCCGAGAGGACACCGCAGCCATCGTCTCGGTCAGCTACACGACCACGGTGATGCCCTGATGGAGATCGTCGTGCGCGCCACCGTCATCTTCTTCTTCCTGTGGGGGCTGACCCGGCTGATGGGCAAGCGCGAGCTCGCGCAGATGTCCGCGTTCGAGCTGATGCTCCTGGTGACGATCGGCGACCTCGTCCAGCAGGGCGTGACCCAGGAGGACATGTCGCTCACGGGCAACATGCTCGCGGTGGGCACGATCGGGGTGTGGATCCTGGCCCTGTCCTACGTCGGCTACCGGTGGAAGGCCGCCCGGCCCGCCGTCGAGGGCCTCGCCGTCATCGTGGTCCGGGACGGCCGGATGATCGACGAGGCGCTGAAGATCGAGCGGCTGACCGACGAGGAGGTCCTGGCCGAGGCCCGCGAGCAGGGCATCGAGGACCTGGCCACGGTGCGGCTGGGGATCCTGGAGGCCGACGGCCAGTTCACGTTCCTGAAGGCGGACGGTGAGGGGGAAGACCCCGGTCCGCCGCCGAACACCGAGACCCGCGTGTCCTGAGCCCCCGGTTAGCGGCTGAGGCCGAGGAACTTCAGCTCGAAACGCCGGGTGCAGGCCAGGCAGACGTACTGACGCTCCTCCTCGCCGGGGCGGAGGTCCTCCTCGCCGCAGTAGGGGCAGTTGAAGGGCTGGGCGCGGAGGGATCCCTCAGCCACGTGCGCCGGCCACGACGGTCTCGGCCTCGGCCGGCTCGAGCTCGTTGAACCACTCCGAGAAGTCCTGGCCCTCGTCGCGGTGCTCGAGCCACGTGCCGACCAGTCCCGCGACGAACTTCGGGAGGTCTCGGCCGGCAACGCGGAGGCCCTTCTGCTTCTTCCCGAACTGGTACTGGCCGCCCAGCTTTCCGCCGAGGTGGACCTGGAAGCCGTCGATGCGGTCCCCACCGTCGGGGTCGGGGACCAGCGAGCCCATCAGGCCGATGTCCGCGAGCTGGTAGCGCGCGCAGGAGTTGGGGCAGCCGTTCAGGTTGATCCGCACCCGGTCGTGGATGCCCGGCAGAAGGGCGTCGAGCTCGTCGATCAGCCACCTGGCCCGCGCCTTCGTGTCGACCACGGCGAGCTTGCAGAACTCGATGCCGGTGCACGCCATCGTCGAGGCCCGGAAGGCATTTGGGCGGGCCGGGAGGCCGTAGTCGTCCAGGGCCGTGATGAGCGGCTCGACGTCCTCCTCGGGCACGTCGAGGATCAGCATCTTCTGCTGGGTGGTCGTGCGGACCCGGCCGTTGCCGAACCGCCGCGCCAGGCCGGCGATCCGCACCAGCTGCGTCCCGCTGATCCGCCCGGCCATCGGGGCGAACCCGATCGCGGAGCGGCCGTCGGCCTGCCGGGTCACGCCCAGGTGCTCGCGGTGCACGCTGCGGGACTCCGGCGCCGGCGGCCCGTCCTCGAGAGGGCGCGTCAGGTACACCTGCTCGAGGGTCTCGCGGAGCTTCTCGGCGCCCCAGTCGGCCATCAGGAACTTCAGGCGGGCGTGGTTGCGCGAGCGCCGGTAGCCGTAGTCGCGGAACAGGGAGACGATGCCGACGGCGACCTCCACCACCCGTTCCGGCGGCACGAACGCGCCGAGCCGCTGGGCGAAGTGCGGGTTGGGCCCCAGGCCGCCGCCGGACCACACGTCGAAGCCCACGCGGCCGCCGACCTCGTGAGCCACCATGCCGATGTCCATGATCTCGTGGACGGCGCACTGGTCCCGGCACCCCGAGATCGAGGTCTTGAACTTGCGAGGCAGGTTCGAGAACTCCTTCGTCCCGGTGAGGCGGTTGTTCACGGCGAGGACGTACGGGGTGGCGTCGATGAGCTCGTCCGCGGCGATCCCCGCGAGGGGGCATCCGAGGATGTTGCGAGGGACGTCACCGCACGCCTCCTGGGTGGAGAGCTGCACCGCCGACAGCCGCGCCCAGACGTCGGGCACGTCCTCGATCCGGATGTTGTGCAGCTGGAAGTTCTGGCGGTCGGTGACGTCGGCCACGTCCTGGCCGTAGGTCTGGCTGATGCGCCCGATGGCCTCGACCTGATCGGCGGACAGGACCCCGCCCGGCACGCGGATCCGCATCATGAACAGGCCGTCTTCCTCGGGCCGCTGCGTGTACAGGCCGTACCAGCGGTACCGGACGTTCAGGTCCTGGGGCATGATCGATCGGAACCCCTCCTTGGCGTGGAGGTTCACGATGCGGTCGAAGACCTCGAGCGCGTCCTGATCGCGCTTGACGCGCTCGGCCGGCGTCTGGGGTTCGTAGTACCCCATCGCCCACTGGGACTCGGAGCGTCGCCGAGCCCCCTTGCGCGGCGCCGCCCCCGGGATCTGCTCGGCCAAGGTGGTCCTTCCGGAGAGGCGGGTGAACGTCGAATCCTACGAGTCTGATGGGGAATTGCAACTGCAATGATGGGTGGGCGGCCGGCGCGGGCGGCACGGCTAGACTCCCGCTGCCGATCTCGAACGAAGGAGTTCCAACATGCGCGTGACGGTCGTCGGAGCCGGGTTCGTGGGGGCCACCACGGCGATGCGGGTGGTCCAGAAGGGTCTCGCCGAGGTCGTGCTGATCGACATCGTGGAGGGCCTTCCGCAGGGGCTCGCCCTCGACATGGAGCAGTCCTCGCCCGTCGAGGGCTTCGAGCCGAACATCACCGGGACGAACGACTATGCCGACACCGCCGGCTCGGACGTCGTGGTGATCACCGCCGGCCTGCCTCGACAGCCGGGGATGAGCCGCATGGACCTCCTGGGGAAGAACGCCGGCATCGTGCGCCAGGTCACCGAGCGGATCGCCGAGCACTCGCCGGACACGATCCTCATCGTCGTCACGAACCCGCTCGACGAGATGACGTTCCTCGCCGCCGACGCGAGCGGATTCCCGAAGGAGCGGGTCATGGGCATGGCCGGGGTACTCGACTCCGCGCGCCTGCGCTATTTCATCGCGGAGAAGACCGGTTCGTCGCCCGCGAAGGTCGAGGCCATGACGCTGGGCAGTCACGGCGAGTCGATGGTGCCGCTGCCGCGCCACGCGACGGTGGACGGCAAGCCGCTGTCCGAGCTGGTCGACGACACCACTCTCGAGGAGCTCTACGCCCGGACGCGCGACGCCGGGGCGGAGATCGTCGGCTACCTGAAGAAGGGGAGCGCCTACTACGCGCCGAGCGCCTCGGTCGCGCAGATGGTGAACGCCATCGCCGGGGACACCAAGGACGTCCTGCCGGTGTGCGCCTGGACGACCGGCCAGTACGGGATCTCCGACGTGTACGTCGGCGTGCCCGCGCGTCTGGGGCGGCGGGGCGTGGAGGAGATCGTCGAGCTCGACCTGAACGAGGCAGAGCTCGGGGCCCTCCGCGAGGCCGCCGAGGGCATCCGGGCCAAGTGCGAGGACCTCTCGAAGCTGGAGGGGTGAGCACCGGCACGGCGCCGGGCGATCCGTTCGCGCCGGCGCGGCTCGGGCCGGTCGCGTTGCGCAACCGGATCGTCAAGGCCGCGACGTTCGAGGGCATGACGCCCCGCCATCTCGTCACCGACTCGCTGGTCGAGTTCCATCGCGCGGTCGCCGCCGGCGGTGTCGGGATGACGACCGTGGCGTACTGCGCCGTCTCGCCCGAGGGCCGGTCGACCCCCGGACAGATCGTGATGCGCGAGGAGGCCGTCGAGGGCCTCCGTCGGCTGACTGACGCCGTCCACGCCGAGGGCGCGGCGGCGGCCGCCCAGCTCGGCCACGCCGGACCGGTGGCCGCCGGGATCGGCGAGCGGGCCCTGTCGCCGTCGCGGATGTTCAGCCCGGCGGCGATGAAGTTCACGCATCCTGCGCGCGACGACGACCTCACCGGCGTCATCCGAGATTTCGCCTCGGCCGCCGGGATCGCGGCCCGGTCGGGGTTCGACGCGGTGGAGCTGCACCTGGGACACCATTACCTGCTCAGCGCGTTCAACAGCCCGCGATGGAACCGGCGGCGGGACCGGTGGGGCGGCTCGCTCGAGAATCGCGCCCGCCTCTCCCGGGAGGTCGCCCGCGTGGTGCGCGAGGCCGCCGGCGGGAGGCTGGCCGTGACCGCGAAGCTCAACATGACCGACGCCGTCCGGGGCGGACTGGGCGTCGAGGAGAGCCTGGAGATCGCCTCGATGCTCCAGGCCGACGGGACCGTGGACGCGCTCGAGCTGACCGGCGGCGGCTCGTTCGCGAACCCGATGTACCTGTTCCGCGGCGAGGCCCCGATCCGGGAGCTCGCCGCCGCGATGCCCCAGCCGCTCCGGACCGGGATGCGGCTCCTCGGGAAGCGCTTCCTCCCTTCGTGTCCCTTCGACGAGGCGTACTTCCTGCCGATGGCCCGGCGGTTCCGTGAGCGGCTGGACCTCCCGCTGATCCTGCTCGGCGGGATCAATCGCCTGGACACGATCCGGTCCGCGCTGGGGGAGGGCTTCGAGTTCGTGGCCATGGCCCGCGCCCTGTTGCGCGAGCCCGACCTCGTCCGGCGGTTCCAGGCCGGGGCGTCCACGGAGAGCCGCTGCGATCACCGCAACCAGTGCATGCCCACCATCTACCGGGGCACCCACTGCGTCCTGGTGCCCGAGGCCGAGCGCCCGGGGCTCGCCCGCGCCTAGAGTCGCTTCTCGTAGAAGTCGAACCGGAAGCTCGAGGTCATGCCCACGCGTTCGTACAGGCGGGTGGCGCCGGTCACGTTGTCCGAGTCCACGGACAGGATCACCTCGGACACGCCGCGAGCCGCAAACCTCGCGAAGGACGTCCGGAGGAGAGCGGCGCCGATGCCGCGTCCGCGCCACGCCGGGCGGACGCCGAGCTCGGCGATCCATCCCCGGTCGCCGGTCCGCCGGGCGAGGAGGGAGCCGGCGACCTGCTCAACGTCCTCGGCCACGACCCAGAGCGTCGGGTCGTATTCCTCGCCCGCCATGAAGTCCTGCGTCCAGTCCTCGAACGGCCCGGTCGGGGTTCCCCAGTGATCGGCGAACGCCTCGAGGAGCACGCCGTGGACGGCGCCGGCGTCGGCGTCGGGGTCGAAGTCGCGGAGCCGGACGCCCGCCGGGGCTTCGGGGGGCTGTTCGTCGCCGCGCAGGCGGATCGCCATCCGCCAGAAATGGCGGACGGGCTCGAAGCCCTCGCGGCGGAGCAACACCGGAGCGATCGTCTCGATCTCGTACGCCACGTTGCGCAGGGTGGCCGCCCCCGGCTCGGCTCCGGCGAGCTTCTCCCGGGCCCGGGCTTCGATCCGCGCGAGCAGGTACGCCTCGATCTCCTCAGTGTCGTGATCGGGATGGACCGCCGACCACGAGACGACGACGCGGCCGGGCTCGGACTCCCAGACGTATGCGTACGCGACGAGCGATCCGACGGGCGTCACCAGCACGAACGGGTCGAACTCGAGGTCGAACCGGGGCCGGCCCCACTCGTCGGCGAGGTCCTCCGCCTCGTAGTCGACCTCGCCGATCAACACTCGGTCGGACGCGGCGATGACGTCGAGAATGGCGGGGGCGTCCTCGCGAGTCACGCCGCGCTCCGCGTAGCCCTCGGGCGGCTTCATCGGGAGCGAACACCGACGTACAGGCCCCGGCCCATCAGGCCGTGCGGCGAATGATGCGCCGTGAGACCCGCGTTCGTGAGGGCTTCCAGGTACTCCTCGTGGGCGAACAGGCCGACCTCGTGCCGCTCGGTGAACGTCTCGATCCCCTCGGGCGTGCCGACCGTGTACTGGAAGTCCAGGACGGTGACCGGGCCGCGAGGACCGGACGTGTTGATCCGCGCGATTTTCAGGGCGGGCTCGTCCACGAACGTGGCGTGGACCTCGTCGTAGCGGTAGTCCTCGGGCAGGATCCACGGCTCGAGGATCACCAGGCCGCGGCGGGACGTATGTCGGGCGAGGTTCGCCACCGCCCGGTCGAGGTTCTCGCGGGTCTTGGCGTACGCGATCGAGGAGAACAGGCACGTCACGACGTCGAAGGTCCGGCCGAGGTCGAACTCGGCCATGTCGCCCAGATGCAGGGGCACGTTGGGCAGCCGCCCGGCGGCGATCTGGAGCAGCTCGGGGTCCAGGTCCAGGCCCTCGACCGTGTAGTTCTTCCGCAGGTGCTCCAGATGTCGTCCGGTTCCGCACGCCACGTCCAGGAGCGTCTGGGCCCAGGGGTTGCGCTGCTGGATCGTCTGATGGAGGACCTCGGCCTCGTCGGCGTAGTCCTTCCACGCGTAGATCGCGTCGTAGTAGCGCGCCGAGCCCGTGAACATCAGGGCCGCATCCTAGCGGCCGGTCCCGGAGGTCCCGGGGGCCGGACCTACAATCGATGCGTGGGCGCGGTGCGCGAGGTCGCGGCGGCAGAGATCGAGCGCGTCGTCCGCGATCTGTGCGCGGAGATCTGCTACCGCGTGCCGCCGGAGATGGTCGAGCTCATGCGCCGGGCCCGGGAGCGCGAGGAGAGCCCCCTCGGGCGCCGGATCCTCGACCAGCTCCTGGAGAACCAGGAGATCGCGGCCGAGGGCGAGTTCCCCTACTGCCAGGACACCGGCTACACCGTCGTGTTCCTCGACGTCGGCCAGGACGTGCACGTGTCGGGCGGCGACGTGTACGCCGCGATCGACCGGGGGGTGGCCGAGGGCTACCGGGATGGCTACCTGCGCGGCTCGATCGTGCGGGACCCGCTGTTCGACCGGAAGAACAGCGGCGACAACACCCCGGCCTTCGTGCACACGCGCCTGGTGCCAGGGGACCAGGTCCGCATCCAGGTCGACGCGAAGGGCGCCGGCTCGGAGAACATGGGCCGCCACGCGATGCTCAAGCCCGCCGACGGGATCGAGGGGGTGAAGGCCTTCGTCCTGCGCGCGGTGGCCGAGGCGGGACCGAACGCCTGCCCGCCGGGGATCATCGGCGTGGGGATCGGGGGCAACTTCGAGACGAGCGCGGTCCTGGCCAAGCGCGCGCTGATGCGCAAGGTCGGCGCGCCCAACGAGGACCCCCGCTACGCCGA
>JBBDTT010000047.1:0-10365 GCA_040904285.1 Actinomycetota bacterium | reverse complement strand
TGTTGTGGAGCAGCATCGCCACCGTGAGCGGACCCACGCCTCCGGGCACCGGCGTGATGGCTCCGGCCACCTCGGCGGCGCTCGCGAAGTCCACGTCTCCGACCAGGCCCTCGTCGGTGCGGTTGATGCCGACGTCGACGACGGTGGCGCCGGGCTTGACCATGTCGCCGGTGACGGTCCCCGGCTTGCCCGTCGCCACGACGAGGATGTCCGCCCGGAGGGTCTCCTCGGCCAGGTTCCGGGTCCCGGTGTGGCAGATGGTCACAGTCGCGTTGGCGCGGTCGGACTTCTGGGCCAGCATCACCGCGAGGGGCATCCCCACCAGCGACCCCCGGCCGACGATCACGACGTGCGAGCCCGGGATCTCGATCCCGCTGCGGACGAGCATCTCCACGATCCCGCCCGGGGTGGCCGGCAGGTACGGCGCCTGACCGCGGACCAGCAGCCCCAGGGTCGAGGGCGCGAGGCAGTCCACGTCCTTCTCGGAATCGATCTCGAGCTGGACGGCCAGCTCCGAGATCTGTCCCGGGAGCGGCAGCTGCACGATGTAGCCGGTGATCTCCGGGTCGGCGTTCAGGTCGCGGACGATCCCGATCACGTGGTCCTGGGTGGCGTCGGCGGGCACGTCGATACGCCGCGAGAGCATCCCCACCTCCGCGGCGGCCTTCTCCTTCATGCCGACGTAGATGTGCGAGGCCGGGTCGTCGCCCACGAGCACGGCCGCGAGCCCCGGCGTGGTCCCGCGGCCGGCGAGCACGGCGACTCGCTCGGCGACCTCGGCGCGGATCTGCGCGGCGATCGCCTTGCCGTCGATGATCGTCGCGCTCACTCCGCCTCCCTCAGTGGCGGAAGTGGCGGTGACCGGTGAACACCATCGTCATCCCGTGCTCCTCCGCGGCCGCCACCACCTCGTCGTCCCGCACCGAGCCGCCCGGCTGGATGACGGCCGTCACGCCGGCCTCGGCCGCGTGGTCGAGCCCGTCGCGGAACGGGAAGAACGCGTCGCTGGCGAGCGCCGACCCGCGCGCGCGGTCCCCCGCCTTGCGCGAGGCGATGTCGACCGAGTCGACCCGGCTCATCTGACCGGCCCCCACCCCGACGGTGGCCCGGCCCGAGGCCAGCACGATCGCGTTGGAGGTCACCCGCGCGCAGACCTTCCACGCGAAGAGCAGGTCCGCCCACTCCGCTTCGGTGGGCTCGCGCGCCGTCACGACCTTGAACGCCGCGGGATCCTCGCCCAGGGCGTCGGGGTCCTGTACCAGCGCGCCGCCCGCCACCGGACGGACCTCGAGGTCCCGGCCCGCGGGTGGGGCGGCCTCGACCAGCCGCAGGTTCGCCTTCGCCGCGAGGACCTCGAGGGCCTCCGAGGTGTAGTCGGGGGCCACGACCACCTCCGTGAAGATCTCGGCCACCGCGCGCGCGGTCTCGCCGTCGAGGGTCTCGGAGAGCCCCACCACCCCCCCGAAGGCCGAGACGGGGTCCGAGGCGAGCGCCGCGCGGTACGCCTCCGTCAGCGAGGCGGCCTCCGCGGCGCCACACGGGTTGTGGTGCTTCACGATCGCGACGGCCGGGCCGGTAAGGTCTGCCGCCAGGGTCCACGCCGACTCGGCGTCGAGCCAGTTGTTGAACGACATCTCCTTGCCCTGGAGCACCCGCGCGCCCGAGACGAGTCCGGCGGCCAGGTCGCGGCGGTACAGCGCGGCCCGCTGGTGCGGGTTCTCTCCGTAGCGGAGGTCCGCCACCTTGGACAGGGACAACGTGAGAACCTCGGGGAGGGCGTCGGCCTCGCCGGCGGCGCCGGCGCCGAACCACTCGGAGATCGCCTGGTCGTAGGCGGCGATCTCGGCGAACGCCTCGCGGGCCAGCGCCAGGCGGGTCTCCCGGGACAGGCCCCCCTCGCGCCGGATCTCGCCGACGACCTCCTCGTATCGACGCGCGCTCACGACCACGCCGACGGACTCGAGGTTCTTGGCCGCGGCCCGGACCAGCGTGGGGCCGCCGATGTCGATCTGCTCGATGACCTCGTCGAAGCTGCCGCCCGACCGGACGGTCTCGCGGAAGGGATACAGGCTGACGACCACCAGGTCGATCGGCAGGATCCCCTGGGCGGCGAGCTCCTCGGCGTGCTCGGGCTTGCGACGATCGGCGAGGATCCCGCCGTGGATCGCCGGGTGGAGCGTCTTCACGCGGCCGTCGAGCATCTCCGGGAACCCCGTGACGTCGGACACCGCCACCACGGGGATCCCCGCCTCCGACAGCAACGCGGCCGTCGAGCCCGTGGAGACGAGTTGGATCCCCAGACCCGACAGGGCCTGGGCGAACGGGAGCAGGCCCGCCTTGTCGGCGACCGACAGGATCGCCCGCCGGACGGGGACGACGCCGCTCATCGCGCGGCTCCCACGCGAAGGACGCGAACCGAGCGCCCCTCGACGACCAGGCGGCCCGCCACCAGCCACCCAGCGGCACGCGGGAACAGCCGATGCTCGGCCTCCTTGATCCGCGTGTGCAGGGAGTCCTCGTCGTCCCCCTCCAGGATCTCGATGGGCTCCTGCAGCACGGCCGGCCCGTGATCTACCTGCTCGTCGACCAGGTGCACCGTGCACCCGGTCACCTTCGCGCCCCACGCGAGCGCCTCGCGCACCGCATGGGCTCCGGGGAACGCGGGGAGCAGGGACGGGTGCACGTTCAGGATGCGGTTCGGGAAGGCCCGCACGATCTGCGGTCCCAGGATGCGCATGAAGCCGGCGAGCAGGACGGTGTCCGCCTCCGCGGCCCGAAGCCGGGCCAGGATCGCGTCGTCGAACTCCGCGCGCGAGGCGAACCCCGCCCGGTCGGCGACCTCGGCCGGGACGCCGGCCAGCCGCGCCCGGTCGAGGGCGCCGGCGCCGGGCACGTCGCTCAGGACGAGCACGATGTGCGGGCCCACCTCGGTGTCGTCGAGCAGTGCCTGGAGGTTGGAACCCGACCCCGACGCCAGCACCGCCACCCGAGCGCTCACGGGCGCCGACGCTACGGACGCGGGCGGGCGGCTGTCAATTCGCCGGCCCACGTTGAGTCAGGTGCCCCGCGAAACTAGACTCCGGACGACCGCAGTCCCGTCGATCCCGAAGGGGGACCTGAATGACCCAACCGCCACCGCCACCGCCGATGACCCCGCCCCCCGGTCCACCGCCGCCCGGCCCCGCCGGCGCTCGCCCGCCCCTGGTCAGCGGCGCGGCGATCGTGCTCTTCGTCATCGCGGGACTCCAGGTCATCGCCGGACTCTGGTTGCTGTCCTTCGGCGGAATCTTCGCGGTCTACGCGATCCTCGCTCTGGCGCTTGCTGCTGCGGGAATCTACGCCGGCATCCAGATCATGGCCGGCAACGAGACCGGACGTCTCGTGGGACTCGGGGTCGCCGGCGTCGGGATCATCCTGCAACTGCTCTCGATCGGGAATACCACGGTCACGGCCGTGATCATCCTGCTCATGTACATCTTCGTGATCTACGTGTTGGTCCAGAACGCGGCGTACTTCCGCAAGACCTGACCCGAGAGCGGTCGCAGGACCGCCGACGGACTCGAGCATGAGCACGGGCCCGCCCACCTTCAGCCACACCGGGTATCGCTACGTGCTGGGCTACCTCGGCGACGAGTACCTGCTGTGGGACCGGGCCGACCCATCGGTGGCACTCGAGCGGTTCCCTCGGACGACCGAGGGGTGGACGGAGGCGTGGCGACGCTTCGCCGCCCTCGAACCGCGGGCCGAGGCCCTCGACCGGGAGGGGCGGCTCGGGTCCGTGGCCCCGATCCACGTGGTGCGGCCGCTCCGGGGACTCGCCCGGGCCACCGTGGCGCTGCTCATCGTCGACGGCCTCGTCTCGCTGACCGTCGCCGTTTCGACGTTCTTCGAGGTCGCGCTGCTCGGTCGAATCGACCGGGGCGCTTCCGTCTCGGCCGCCGAGGCCCTTTCCAGCGACCGCCGGCAGCAGGTGCTCGGCGCCCTCAGCATCCTGGTGCTGATCGGCGCCGCGGGAGCCTGGCTCACCTTGCAGCACCGCGCTCAGACGAACCTCCACGGGATGGGGATGGTGGGGCTGCAGTTCACCCCCGGGTGGGCCGTCGGTTGGTGGTTCGTCCCGCTCGCCAACCTGGTGATGCCGTTTCAGACCGTCCGCGAGCTGCGGAAGGCCAGCGATCCCGAGGCCGACCGATACCGGTGGCGTTTGATCAAGACCCCCCGGCTGCTCGGGTGGTGGTGGGCCGCGTGGCTGATCGGGAACATCGGTGGATCGTTCGGCGTCCGCTTCGGCGCGGATGCGGAGGTGCCGGCCGACGTACTCGCCACCGGATCCACGATCCGGGGGGCGGCGCTCGTCGTCGTCGCGGTCGCGGCGGTGCTCGCCGCCCTGGTGGTGCGCGACATCACCGCAGGGCAAGCCGAACGGGTCCGCCGGCATGGCGACGCGCCCGTTCTCCCGGGGACCGACGACCCCGGACCCCCCACCTTCACGCACTGGGGGGCGAAGTACGCGATCGGGTTCGACGGCCTCGGCTACGCCGTGTGGGTCCGGGAGCGGTCCGGCGATCCCGTCGAGCGCTTCGGCGCCGGGGACGCCGCATGGGGGCGGGCGTGGGGTTTCTTCATCGAGCTCGAGCCCGCCCCGGTCGCGCCCTCCTCACCGGTCCCCGGCCTCCCCCCGAATCAACAGGCCGTGGACGCGAGCGGGACCGCGCGCGCGACGCTGGTGGCCGGGATCGCGTCTCTCGTCACCGGGATCTTCTTCCTCGGCGTCGTCTTCGGACCGGTGGCGCTCATCGTGGGAGCCGTCGGCTACCGGCAGGTTCGCGCCTCGACCGACCCCGAGCGCGACCGGCGGCGACTTCGGACGGGGATGATCCTCGGCGCGATCGGCCTCGCGGCATCGATCGTCGTGATCGCGATCGTCGCCAACTCTCCCTAGCCGGGCGTCCGCAACCGCCGTCGATACACTCCCGGGCGTGGACAAGGCCGCGTCCGGGCGGATGCGCTGCTCGACCCACCCAGCCGTCGCAGCGGTCGCGACGTGCGACGGGTGCGGCCGTCGCCTGTGCCTGGACTGCTCGACCCCCGTCCGGGGCGAGGTGCTCGGCCTGGAGTGCCTCCCCACCGCCCTGCCCGAGACTCCGGTCATCGAGCAGGTCACCCCACCGGTCACCCGGCGGTCGTTGGCCGACCGGATCGCGCTGGCCGGGCTCGCGGCCGCCGCGCTCGCCACAGCCCTGCCCTGGGCCCAGTTCGGCGTCGGGTCCTCCGCCTTCGGCGCGTGGGGATTCTCTCCACCGCGCTACGCCTCGGCCGTGGGGCCTGCCGCGATCGTCGGCCTGGCCGTGCTGTGGATCGCGTCCCGGCCTTCCGCCCCGTCCCCCGAGGGGGCCCGGCGTGCGCTCAGGGCCGGGCTCGGCGGGACGGTCGTGCTGCTCTGCCTGCTGGCGCTGATCCGGCCCGAGCCCTTCGCGAGCCCCAACCTCGTCCCCTACGTCGCCCTCCTGGGAGCCCTCGCCACCACCCTGGCCGCGCCGCTCGCCCTGCTCGGTCGCGCCGGCCGTGCCGACCGGGCAGTGGCCTGAAGCTCGCTTGACCCGGACGACGGCGCAGGGATTGAATCGACCGCGCGCGGCCACCTCGGTCGCGGGGGAAGCGAAAGGAGCCCTAGGCCGATGGCCCAGAGTCCGGGATTCGACATGTCCAAGCTCTCGACGGCGACCAAGATCCTGGTACCGGCGCTCGTCCTGTTCATCCTGCTGACCGCCGTCATCCCACTGAACCGCGTGTGCACAGGGGGCGAGACGATCGGCAACATCGTCAACCCCCGCATCTGCGTCGGGATCTTCGGTCTGTGGACCGGCCTGGGTATCGTGGCCGGGCTGTTCGCGGTCGCGCTCCTGGCCCTGGAGGTGATGCGGGCCCTGAACGTCAACGTCGGGATCCCGCCGAAGACGCAGGGCCTTCTGGCACTCGGCCTGGGCGGCGGCGTGGTCCTGTTCACCCTCCTGCGGATCCTGATCAAGCCGCTCGGAACCCAGCTCAACGCGATCGGCGCATTGGTGGCGGCCGTGCTGGCGCTGGCGATTGGCTACGGCGCGTACATGCGCTATCAGGAGCCGGCGATCGGCCTTCCCGAGCCCGGCCTGCCCGGACCCGGTGCTCCTCCGCCCGGACCCGGCGCTCTTCCGCCCGGACCTCCGCCCGGACCTCCGCCCCCTCCCCCCGCCGGAGGCGGAGGAGGGTTCACCTCCTGAGGGCTACGGCCCCTCGCTGACGCCGCCCGGCCCGGACTCCTCACCCGAGGGGTCCGGCCGGGGCGGCGGAGGCGGCTAGCCGGGAGCCCCGCCGAATCCGTAGGCGGCCGATCCGCCGGCGGCATGCGCGGGCGCCGGACGCCGGCTCGCGCCGAGCACACCCCCCACCACCCCGCCCGCGACGCCCCACAGGACGGCGGCGAGGAGGGTTTTCGTCACATGTGGGCCGAGGATCACCGTTGTCTGCTCTGATTGGAAACCCCCGCTGGCATCCGCCACGAGCTTGACCCCGGAAACGATCATCGCTGTTGCCGCCACGGCGGCAAACGCGATTCCCGCGAGGGCGCCGGCCAGGGCTCCCTCCATCGAGGTCGTGGCAGAGGCTCGCCGAGCGGCGATTCGGCCTCCCAGCAGGGTGGCGGCCAACGGCACGAGCAGGAAGGCCCAGTAGCCGATCGGCGCGATGCCATAGCCGAGGAAGTTGCCCGTCGGGCATCCCGAGATGGCTCCCTGGTTGATCCCGGCCACGACGCCCGGGTCAAAGCCGGACGGAAAGTTGAGCAACGATGCGAGTGTGATGTCGCATGAGGGTTGCAGCCCGAAGGCAGACCCGGACACGGTCGCCACGAGCGATGACCCCATTGCGGGGGCGAGAGCGAGCCCTCCGAAGTTCGGCGCCAAGAACAGCAGAAACGTGGTTGATGCAAACCCCTCGAGCGCCGGCCCCCGGAAGGCGTCCCGGAAGAAGGCCGGGTTGAACGGGATCCCTTCGTCGGGATAGAAGAGCGCTGCAACCTGGGTTCCGACGAAGGCAAGCAAGAGCGCCAGCCCCACGGCTGCCGCGCCGCCTCGAAGGGCGCCGGCGAGGAGGCCATCGGCGCGCGAAACCGCCCAACTCGATGCCGGCGCGCTGGCGACGCCGCCCGCGAAGCCAGCTCCGAGCCCGATCGCGAGGGGCCACAGGAATGCCGGGAGGATTGCGGGAGTGAACTCGAAGGCACCTCCAGCCGTGAATCCGGCGATTGCCGGCACGTCGAAGGACAACGGCATCAGGGAGAGGACCACCGCACCCATCCCGGTCATCAGCGCGTATGGGATGGCGACCTTCGCTCCGGCCACGCCGCGCACCCAGCCTGGCCCGCCAGCCAGGACGCCGAGGGACTTCCCGGCTCGGTAGAGGAGCCAAACGAGCAGCAGGCTCCCGAGCAGGAGGGCGAGCGACACCGTCGCGGCCAGGGAGACGGCACTCGGAGTCTGTGGGAGCCCGTCGATCTCGGGGCTGAGGCCGATGGGGACACTGAATTCGGGGAGGGCAACCTCGACCCCCACTCGATGGAATGAGTACGTGACCAGTCCTCCGACCTGCATGGTCTCGGGGATGGTCGGGGGGTCTTCTGAGGAGACTGCCAACAAGGCGGACAGGGCCTGGCCCACCAACAGCATCACCAGGAAGGCCAGGGCGGCGCCGGCGAGTGCGCGAGGCCAGCCGCCGGTGAGCGCCTCCGCCACGCGGCTGGGCGGCCGCCGCGAGGCGCCCTCGAGGGACAGGGCCGGCCCGATGTCTTCGACCGAGCCACCCCCGACGCCCGTCGCGAATGGCGTCGTGCCCGGCTCGGGACCCCGCCCCGTCGGCGCGGTCGGTGGCAAGACGGTGGTCTCGTCCGCGCCCTCGACGAGGGCCGTCCCGCACCGCTGGCAGAATTGCGCCCCGGCCGGGTTCTCGGTGCCGCAGTTGGGACACGTCATCGCACCGCTCCCTCGATCAGGTCGGCGACCTCGCTGGGGTTGGTCCCCACCTGGACGCCGACGGCGTTGAATGCTTCCGCCTTGGCCTGCGCGGTCCCCGACGACCCCGTGATGATCGCGCCGGCATGCCCCATGCGCTTGCCGGGCGGGGCGGTCCGTCCGGCGACGTAGGCGACGACGGGCTTGGTGACGTGCTCCCGGATGTACTCCGCCGCGGTCTCCTCGTCGGAGCCCCCGATCTCACCGATCAGCACGATGGCCTCGGTCTCGGGATCGGCCTGGAACGCCGCGAGCGCGTCCACGAACCCGGTCCCGATGATCGGGTCTCCCCCGATCCCGATGCACGTCGACTGGCCGATCCCCTTGCGGGTCAGCTCGTTCACCACCTGATAGGTGAGGGTGCCCGAGCGCGAGACGAGCCCGACCCCGCCCTCGGAACAGATCTCCCCGGGGATGATCCCGACGTTCGACTTGCCCGGCGAGATCAGGCCGGGGCAGTTCGGGCCGATCACCGTGTGACCCCTGCCCCGCAGGTAGTTGTAGACCCGCGCCATGTCCATCACCGGGATCCCCTCGGTGATGCACACGATCAGGACCACGCCGGCGTCCGCCGCCTCGTAGACCGCCTCGGCCGCGAACCGCGCCGGCACGAAGATGAGCGACGTGTTGGCCTCGGTCTCCGCCACGGCGTCGCGAACCGTGTCGAACACCGGGATGCCGTCGACGGACTCGCCGGCCTTGCCCGGCGTGACTCCGGCGACCACCTGCGTGCCGTACGCCTTGTTGCGCAGCGAGTGGAACGTCCCCTGGCCGCCGGTGATCCCCTGGACGACGACCCGCGTGTCGCGATCGACCAGGACCGCCATCACGCCACCTCGGCCTTCGCCAGGCTCACGGCTCGCTCCGCCGCCTCGAGCATCGTCGCGGCGGGGACGATCGCCGGGTGCGCGGCCTCGGCGAGGATCGCCCGGCCCTCCTCGGCGTTCGTGCCGTCCAGACGCACCACGATCGGTACCCGGGCCTCCACCCGGCCGAGGGCCTCGAGGATGCCGTTGGCGACCTCGTCGCAGCGAGTGATGCCGCCGAAGATGTTCACGAACACCGAACGGACCGCGGGGTCGCCCAGCACGACCTCGAGCGAGGTGGCCATCACGTCGGCGCTGGCCCCGCCGCCGACGTCGAGGAAGTTCGCGGCTCGTCCCCCGGCCTGCTGGACGACGTCGAGGGTGCTCATCACGAGCCCCGCGCCGTTGCCGATGATCCCGACCTCGCCCTCGAGCTTGACGTACTGCAGGCCCTTCTCGTTCGCGAGGGCCTGCGTCGGGTCCACGTGGAAGGCCTTCGCGTACTCGGCCAGGTCCGGGTGACGGAACAGGGCGTTGTCGTCGAGCGTCACCTTCGCGTCCAGCGCGAGCACGGCGCCGTCCCCGGTCAGGACCGTCGGGTTCACCTCGACGAGCGTGGCATCGCACGCCACCAGGACCCGCCACATCTTGGCGAGGATGGCGGCGGCCCCGGCCCGTGCCGCCTCCGGGAAGTGACCCGCGAGCCACCGGGCCTGGAACGCGGTGAGCCCGAGGATGGGGTCCACGCCGAGACGCCGCAGGGCCTCGGGCCGGGAGACCGCGATCTCCTCGATGTCGATGCCGCCCACGGCAGAGGCCATCGCCACGTACGTACGCGAGGCCCGGTCGAGGGTGATCGCCGCGTAGAACTCCTGCTTCAGGTCGGCCAGGCCCTCCACCAGGACGCGGTCGACGGGGGCGCCCTGGAAGCCCTCAGAGAGCAGCCGTCCGGCGGCCTCGGCGGCCTCGCCGGCGCTCTTCGCCAGGACGATCCCCCCGCCCTTGCCCCGCTTGCCGCTCTGGACCTGGACCTTCACGGCCGCGCGGCCCCCGAAGCGGTCGGCCAGGCCCCGGGCCTCCTCCGCGGTCCGGGCGATGTCGCCCTCGGGCACGGGGATCTCGAACCGGCGGAACAGCTCCTTGCCCTGGTGCTCGAACAGGTCCATCTCGCTCGCTTTCTGGGTGGTGGGTCAGCTCGCTCGCGGGGTGCGCTCCAGCCGGCCCCGGAGCCACTCGACGATCGCGGTCGTCGTCGCGCCGGGGGTGAAGACCTCCTCGATCCCCGCCTCCCTGAGCGCGGGCACGTCCTCCTTGGGGATGATCCCGCCGCCGAACACGAAGACGTCCTCCGCTCCGCGTTCTCGCAGCAGCGCGACCACCTTGGGGAACAGGGTCATGTGGGCTCCCGAATGGATCGACAGCCCGACGGCGTCGGCGTCCTCCTGGATCGCGGTCTCGACGATCTGCTCGGGCGTCTGGTGAAGGCCGGTGTAGATCACCTCCATGCCCGCGTC
>JBBDTT010000046.1:0-10426 GCA_040904285.1 Actinomycetota bacterium | reverse complement strand
GGTCTCGCCCGGGGTGATGTTGGTCGGGTTCGCGTGGGGGCGGTACGGCCGGTAGTTGATCTTCTGCTTGCCGCGGACGAACCAGTCCGACAGCCCGGGGTCGACCGCGCGGTGGGAGGCCTTGAGGATCCCCCGGGTCAGGTAGGTCAGGCTGCCGTCGGGCCCCTCGTCGATGAGCTGGACGAACAGGTCGGTGTCCACGGCGGTGGCGGCCACGTGCAGGGTCGCCGTGACCGGCCCGGCGATGGCCAGGTTCTTCGTCACGGGCTCGCTCCGGAAGTTCACCTCGTCCGGGCCCTCCGGGGTGGTGAACTCCGATCCGCCCGTGGGGCCGGTCTCGTAGAACCACGACTGCCGCCCCGGTCCGGAGAACCAGTCCGAGGACCCCTCGCCCGAGCCCGGCGCGGCCGTCGACAGGACCCCGTCCGCGCGCAGGAAGTAGTCGGTCCACCGCGTGGTCTCCAGGGGGAACGTCCGCGCGTTCAGGATCCCGTTCGGTGTCGTGCCCGTCTCGCCGGAGTGGGTCTCGAAGTACACGCGGACCGAGGTCCGGTCCTGCTTGAGCCGCCCGTGGCCCTTGTTCACGCCGCGCATCCAGTGGTCCATCCACGGGACCCGCTCGTTCTCCATGACGTACCGGCTCTGGTTGGTGCCGTGGTTCCCGTTGGTGATCACCAGGCGCTTCGGGACGCCCTGCACGGCCTCCCACAGATGGGTCGGTCCGCGGGGGCCGGTCTGCTCGTCCTGGTACGCGCCGACGATGTGGATCGGGACGTTGATCCGCTCCACGTAGCTGATCAGCGAGCGGGACCGGTACCAGTCGTTGTCGGTGGAGCCCGCAAGTCCCTGCAGGACGGGGTCGTTGAGGACCGTTCGGCGATGGGTGGCGATGTTGGCCAGGCACTGGGCGCGGTGCTCGTCGTCGGAGATGATCGGCTGCGCGGTGGCGCCGGCGATGTCGTAGGCGGGCCGGATCCCGAGGGTCCACAGGACCGGGAAGCCCAGGTCGCTCACGCCGCCGGGGTAGGTGATCGCCCGGTACAGGTCGTCGATGAGGCCCGACACCGTCACCGCGGTCAGGTGAGGCGGGCGGGTGCTGGCCACCATGAATCCGGTGATGCCGGAGTACGAGTGGCCCATGATCCCGACCTTGCCGTTCGACCACGGCTGGCCGGCGATCCACTCGATGATCTCGCGGCCGTCCAGCGCGGAGCGGTACGAGAACAGGTCGAACTCGCCGCCCGAGCACCCGGTCCCGCGGATCGAGGCGTGCACCGTGGCGTAGTTGGCGTAGAACCACTTGGTCAGCTGGCGGCTCCCCTCGCCGAGGCCGGCGTCGGGCACGCCCTCCTCGTACAGGTAGCCGAGGTACGTCAGGTCGTTGTTCGAGGCGCCGTCGTAGCCGCTCATCTCGAAGATCGTGGGGACCTTCTGCCCGGCCTTGTGGCCGATGGGCATGCGGACGTTGATCGCGATCTCGGTCCCGTCCGCCATCGTCACGAACCCGGTGGGCCCGACCGGGGGCGGCGGGATCTCGGCGGAGGCGGGGGCGGCGATGACGAGGTCGGCGCCGAGCACGGCGAGGAGCACGAGCACGGCACGGATCCTGGGCATGGTTGGCTTGGTCATACCCGGTTGGTTCGCCGCGGACGCCGGGTTTTCCTTGGAGCGCGCGGCGCCCGCGGGCCGGTCAGCGGATCGTCTCGGCCAGCTCCAGGGCGTCTTCGAGCTCCAGGTCGGCCTCCAGCCGGAGCAAGAGCTCGCCGCGCTGCCACAGCAGGGTCGGTCCGGCCAGGCGGACGGTGTCCTCCAGGATCTCGCCGTTCGGCCCCAGGTAGCGCAGGACGTGGTCCCGGCCGCCGATCCAGTAGCCGGGCTCGCCGTTGACCTCGACGGGCTCCACGGTGCTCCCCTCGCCGACGAGCTTCTCGGTGAGCTCCGGGCTCCCCGTCCCGACGAACTGCGTCAGGAGCACGCCGTACCCGGTGTGCTCGCTGGCCGGGTACGCCGCCGAGGGGAGGTACGCGAACGTCACCCGTCCACCCTCGACGTCGTCGTCGAGGAAGACGCGATCCGGCGGGCCGAGGCCGGGGGGCACGATCACCTCGAACTCCGCGCCGGCGATGGCCTCGTCCAGGGTCACCGGCTCGCCGAGCAGGTGGTCGATCGAGGTGGGCTCCGTCGTGGGCGAGGGGATCGTGGGCAGGGTGGGCACGACCCGGATGCGAACGCCGTCCAGGCCCAGCCAGCGGGCGACCGCCTGCCGGGCCGCGGGGGACAGGGCCAGGACCGCGGTGGCGACCAGGACCAGGGACAGGGTGACGGCGACGACGGTGCGCCTGGACGCCGCCCACCACTCGCGGCGGGGGCTCGGGGCCGGGCGGGCCTCGGCGCGGAGGCGGTCGCCCACCGCCGAGGCCAGGGCCGGCTCCGGCGGGAACTCGACGGTGCCCGCCAGGCCGCGCAGGGCCCGGTCCAGCTCGGCGTCGGTCCACGTCGCCCGGCTCACGGCTCCACCTCGCCCCCGTCGAGCCCCTCGCGGAGGCGGACGAACGCCCGGGAGAGCCGGGACTTGACGGTGCCCTTCGCCACGCCGAGGACCTCGGCGGTCTCGGCCTCGGACAGGTCCAGCAGGTAGCGGCACGCGACGACGTTCGCGGTCCCGCTCGGGAAGCTCGCGCAGGGCCGACAGGACGGCCTCGCCGGCCTCCCTCGCCAGGGCCGCCCCCTCGGGAGATGGGGCCGCATCCACCGGGGGGCGGTCCGTGGCGAGGCGAAGCTCGAGGGCCGTGCGCCGGCCCGAGGCCTTGCGCCGGTTCCGCGCCTCGTTCGCGACGATCCGCAGGATCCACGGCCGGAACGGCGCCCCGGCCCGGAACCGTCCCAGCGCGTAGTAGGCCTTCACGAACGCGGTCTGCGCCGCGTCGTCGGCCTCCGCGGCGCCCGCGATCAACACGGCCGTCCGGTGCGCGATGCCCTGGTATCTCCGCACGAACTCCTCGTAGGCGCTCACCTCGCCGAGCCTGGCCCGCTCGACAAGTTCTGAATCGTCCAGTGGTCGGCCCTCCACGGACTCGGTCTCGTGCACGGGTTACAACCCTGGCGGCGGGGGGGTTCCGGGAAGCGCGGCCCCGGTCAATGCGGGATGGCACCATGCGCGCCCGGCTCGTACTCGACGAGCTCCCACGCGCCTTCGTAGGCGACGACGACGTCACCCGCGATCCACACCGCCCGGGTCCAACCCGTGTCGAGGGCCGTGTAGCGCCACCGCTCCGCCTGGAACTCGCCCACCGGCGTGGTCACCGGCCCGTCGTCCAGGAGCTCGTAGCGCTGGGGGACGATCCGGGGCTCGCACGTGAAGGGCTCGAAGAACACGACCGAGAGATCGGCCGCGGTGACGCTCGCGCGGTGGAGGCGGTTCACGGTCACGGCGTTGAACGCGGGGGAGCGGTAGTCGAGCTCGGTCTCGGGGTCCCAGTCGAGGTCGCGGCGCTCGCCGTCGAGGTCGATCTCCAGGCGGTCGCCGGCCGGGCGGGCCAGCAGCTGGTGCTCGCCCGTGTCCAGGCGCAGGCGCACCGGCCGCCAGTCGGCGTCGACGGTGATGTCGACGGTCTCGGCGTGGGGGTGGGGCTCGACCGCGTCGATCTCGGAGACCGAGCGCCACCCGGCGGGCCCGGGCGCGCAGCGGAACCGCTCGACCTCCCCGTTGGGGACGCCCTCGCCGTCCATCACCCGATACGTCCCGATCGGCACGGGACGGATGGTAGACCGAGCGGCGCGTGGGTCGGCTCCGGCGACCCCCGCCATCTCCGCGGGCCGGGGAGTGGCGCTGTCACGGCTCACATAGCAGATCTGCTATGTGTCCCGGTTCGACCGGATCGCCGCCCCCTTTGAACTGCGGCTTTGCATCCCCCGCAGGGCCATATCGCAGAAGTGCTATGTCGTCCGCGGGCCACACCACGACATCGGCTCATGGAGCCAAACCGCGGGGCGCGGCGCCGTGCCGGGCGGGGTTATCGCCGCAGGAACAGGTTCAGCAGGATGGTCAGGACGATCGACAGGAGGATCGACAGCCCGATCGGCACGTAGACGCGCACGTTGCCCTTCCCGAACCGCACGCCGACCGGTCGCCTACCTGGCGACCAGCGCCTGGTTCAGCCGCCGCATCTGGCGGAGCTCGGCCAGCTTGAACAGGACCCACGCGCCGCCCAGGCCGGCGGCCCAGGTGCGCCACGTCCCGTCCTCGAGGGCCTCGGTGACCTTCTTCTCCCACTTCTCGGGGAGGACCTGAATGACCGCGCTCACCGGGGCGATCGCCGTGACGGCCTTGGCCGCGGTCCGCTTCTTGCGCCACCGCCTGAAGCCGAACAGCAGGACCGTGCCGGCCACGCCGCCGCCGACGGCGACGCCCGCCGCGCGCTGGCCCATCCGCGCGGTCTGCGGTAGCCGATGCTCGAGCTCGCGGAAGTCCTCCTCGAGGCGATCCCGTGTCTGCTCGATCTCCCTTACCGTTTCAGCTGCGCTCTGGCCCATTCCACGTCCTCCTTGACTGTCCGAACGGTCTCCTCGGGTGCGATCGGGGGAACCTTCAGCCGCCGCTTGGCGAACAGGACGGCGGCGAGGGCGAGCAGCAGGAAGCCGCCGGCCACGATGAGATTCGCGGCCCACGGGGCGATCACGTTGGAGAGCGCCGCCGCCGCGGACATACCCATGAAGCCGATGACGAACAGCGCGATGACGCCGGCGGCCGCGAACGCCGCGACGGCCTTGAGCCGGGCCGACAGGGCCTCGGTCATCTCCTGCTTGAAGAGCTGGAGCTCCTGCTTGACGAGGGTCGACGTGTCGCTCGCGATGTCGCGGATCAGCCGGACCGTCGAGCGGTCCCCGTTCGAGTTCTGGGCGCGTTCCGATCGACTGGCCATGCCCTGACTGTTCCCGCCCCCGGCAGGAGGTACACCTAGCAGGGACTCGGACGGGACTCGGTCCCTGGGGCAGGCTCTTCTTGTTGTACGGGGTTCCGGCGAGCCCGGAGTCCTCCGATCACGGCCACGATGACTATGGCAACAATCATCGGCGTCACCACGACCGGAAGGGCCACGATCAACGCGACTCTCACGAACCATTCCAGGGCGGACGGCCCCAGGGGCATCTCTTCGACGATCGACAACCCCATCAGCGTCAGGTACTCCGCGCTCGCGCTCGCGATGACCATCAGGAAAGGAACTGGAGTCCCTCCAGCTACAGGCTCAAGGCGCCAAGAGGCGAACGCCGGCAGGATCAGCACCGGGGCTGCGTAGAAGAGGACCAGTCGCCAACACCCCCCGATGCAGAGGTGTGGATAGACGTAAACCGCGACCAGGACCTCCCATGCCGCTGTGCCCAGGACTGTCGCGATCAGGATCTGCGCGGTCGAACGTGGTCGGGAATGCATCGACCGGACCGTAGCTCGTGGCGGTACACGGATCGGCGATCCGGCGAGGATGTCCCTGGAATCTCCTTGCCTGCGTGCGAGCTAGCCGGTGGGGCCGATGAGGCGGCCGACGGCCATCAGGGCCAGGGGCACGAGGAACAGCACGCCGACGAACAGGTACATGCGACGGTTGGTCTGGATCACCCAGTCGTCCAGGCCGATCACCGCTCGCTGCAGCGGCCCGTACGCGAACGCGAGAAGCACGAGGGTGACGAACGCCACGCCGATGGCCTCGGCGAGCACGACCTGGGCCGCAGTGGCCCGCTCGAGCAGCATCGCCGCGACCAGCGTGTCCGCCAGCGTCGTGATGTTCGCCCCGGCGATGTAGGGGAGGGCCTCGCGGCGGTTCACGTACCCCTTGGCGGCGAGCGGGACCAGCGCGGTCAGCGCCACCGAGACCGACAGCGTGAGCAACGCCGCCAGGCACCCGAGGCCGAACATGGGCCACGGTTTCTTCATCCAGTGGCCGCGGTGGCCGGCGTGCTTCTCGCCGTCCAGCTCGGGCAGGACCCGGTCGAGGAGCTTGAACGAGACGAGGATGATCCCGAGGCCGATCGGGAACAGGAGCCCGGCGGGGACGTGGTCGCCGAGCAGGCTGGTCGCCCACCCCCACCCGACATCGATGAACCCCTGCAGCTCCCCGGATGCCGTCCAGTTGACGCCGTCGAGGAACCCCGACTTCAGGATCCCGTAGCCGAGGAGCATCCCCGGGATGTAGACGACCGCGGTCATCGACAGCGCCAGGACGCCCATCCCCAGGGACTGCTTGCGGTCCTGGCTCCGCAGGAAGTAGATGAACCCGACCAGCAGCACGATGAACGAGGCCCCCATGCGGGAACCCGACAGCATCGTGAACGTCTGGAGCTCGTTGATCCCGCCGCCGTTGTGCAGGGTCAGCGCGGTCGCCGCGATCGGGGAGCCCGACAGGACCACGTACGCGCCCAGCCACCCGAGCCCCAGCGTCGACACGCCGTTGTCGAAGAACCCGGAGTCCTGCAGGAGCGGCGAGAGCGCTCCCGCCCCCTTCTTCATCAGCTGGATCGCCAGGACGAACAGGAAGATGGCCGGCACGAAGTGGCCGATCTTGGACAGGACGACGCGCCAGTGGGGCAGCACGCTGCGGCGGGCCGGGGGCGGGACCGCCGTGTCCGTGTCCATCATGGGGGGCTCGCCGGCGCCGGGACGCTCGACGGCCACGGATGCCTCCGGGTCCGGGTTCAGGGGTGTGTCCTAACGACTTGGGGGGGAAGGGCTGCGCGGTAGGATATCGGCCACCTCGGGGCCGCGGCAACCGTCCCATGGACGCCTCGCCGGCCTCGGAATCCCGTTCGGAGATGGAGCGCATGGTTCCCTACGATCCCGATCAGATCGAGCCCAAGTGGCAGGAGCGGTGGGAGGCCGAGGGCCGGTACCGAGCCGGCGGGCCCGAGGATCCCCGCCCGAAGTTCTACGCGCTCGACATGTTCTCGTACCCCTCGGGCGACCTCCACATGGGGCACGCCGAGGCCTTCGCGATCGGCGACGTGCTGGCCCGCTACCGGTGGATGCAGGGCTACAACGTCCTGCACCCGATCGGGTGGGACTCCTTCGGCCTGCCCGCCGAGAACGCGGCCATCAAGCGAGGGATCCACCCCCGCGAATGGACGTACGCGAACATCGAGCAGCAGGCCGCCTCGTTCCGGCAGTACGGCATGAGCTTCGACTGGACGCGCCGCCTGCACACCAGCGACCCCGAGTACTACCGGTGGACGCAGTGGCTGTTCCTCAAGCTCTTCGAGATGGGGCTGGCGTATCGCAAGAACGCGCCGACGAACTGGTGTCCGACCGACGCCACCGTGCTCGCGAACGAGCAGGTCATCAACGGGCTGTGCGAACGGTGCGACACGCCGGTCGTCCGCAAGGACCTGACCCAGTGGTTCTTCAAGATCACGGACTACGCGGAGCGACTCCTGGACGACATGGCGCCGCTCGAGGGGGCGTGGCCCGAGCGGGTCCTGACGATGCAGCGCAACTGGATCGGCCGCAGCGAGGGTTCCGAGGTCACGTTCGAGATCGCCGAGACCGGCGAGGCGATGACCGTGTTCACCACCCGGCCCGACACGCTGTGGGGGGTCACGTTCTTCGTCCTGGCGCCGGAGCACCCGCAGGTCCTTGCGCTCGCAAGTATCGGCGGCGTCCAGGACGAGGTCCAGACGATCCTCGACCGGCTCCAGGCGACGCCGCTCACCAACCGCGAGCAGGCCGAGTCCCGCGAGGGGGTCCGCCTGGGCGTGCACGCGGTCAACCCGGTGAACGGCGAGAAGGTCCCGGTGTTCGTCGCCCCCTACGTGCTGATGGAGTACGGGACGGGCGCCGTCATGGGCGTGCCGGGCCACGACCAGCGCGACTTCGAGTTCGCCCGCGCGCAGGGCCTGGAGGTCCGCGTCGTCATCGAGCCCGAGGGCTCCGAGGGCGTCGACCCCGCGACGATGACCGAGGCCTTCCCGCATCAGGGGGTGATGGTCCGGTCCGGGCCGTTCGACGGCGTCGAGTCGCCGGCGTCGATCCAGGCCGTGATCGAGTGGCTGGAGGCCGAGGGCAAGGGCCGCCGCGCGATCTCCTACCGGCTGCGGGACTGGCTGATCTCCCGACAGCGGTACTGGGGCGCGCCGATCCCGATCATCCACTGTCCCGAGCACGGCGAGGTGGCCGTCCCCGAGGAGGACCTGCCGGTCAAGCTTCCCCACAACGTGGACTTCTCGCCCCAGGGCGCGTCGCCGCTGGCGACGGTCGAGGAGTTCGTGCAGGCCTCGTGCCCGATGTGCGGCGCGGACGCCCGGCGCGAGACCGACACGATGGACACGTTCGTCGACTCCTCGTGGTACTTCCTGCGCTACCTGTCCCCGGACGACGGCACGCGGGCGTTCGACCCGGTCGAGGTGGAACGTTGGATGCCCGTCGACCAGTACACGGGCGGGGTCGAGCACGCGATCCTGCACCTGCTGTACTCGCGCTTCGTGACGAAGGCGCTCTACGACGCCGGCATGCTGTCGTTCACGGAGCCGTTCCTGCGGCTGCAGAACCAGGGCCAGGTCATCATGCAGGGCGCGGCGATGAGCAAGAGCCGGGGGAACCTGGTCGAGTTCGCCGAGGAGCGCGCGAAGTACGGCGCGGACGTGGTGCGGGTGACGATGCTGTTCGCCTCGCCGCCCGAGGACGACGTCGACTGGGCGACGGTCTCCGCCGAGGGCACGCGGTCCTGGCTGGGCCGGGTGTGGCGGGCGGTGCACCAGGCCGCGGAGACGTCCGGCGAGCTGTCCGAGGACCTGCGGCGGTTCACCCACCGGACGATCTCGAGGGTCACCGAGGACTTCGACCGGTTCAAGTACAACACCGCGATCGCGCGGCTGATGGAGCTGACCACCGAGATCCGCCACGCCCTGGACGCGGGAGGGCCGGCGCGGGAGGCGGCCGAGAAGTTGGTGCTGATGCTGGCGCCCCTCGCGCCGTTCCTGGCCGAGGAGCTGTGGCGCGAGGCGCTGGGGAACGAGGAGAGCGTGCACGTGCAGTCCTGGCCCGAGTTCGACGAGGGTCTGGCCGCGCAGCAACGGGTCAACCTGATCGTCCAGGTCGACGGCAAGGTCCGCGACCGCATCGAGGTCTCACCCGACATCGCCGAGGACGACGCGGTGGCCCTGGCAACGGCGTCCGAGAACGTGCAACGCCACCTCGAGGGCCGCGAGATCGTCCGCGTCATCGCCCGCCCCCCCAAGCTCGTCAACTTCGTCACCCGGTAGCCGACCTGCTTGTCACTGGGGGGCGCTAGCCTGCCCGCACTCCTCCTCCCTGTGCTGACCCTTCCGGAGGTCGTGTGGAGGAGCCCCTTCGCGAACGGCTGGCCGACTGGATCGCCGCGCTCGGCCGCCGCCAGCTGATCGCGCTCGCCGTCGTCGCGCTGGCGACCGTCGGCGGCGCCGTGCTGTGGTACGTCCGAGCGCTTCCCCGGCCGGTCGAGGTGATCGCCGAGCCGGGGCCGTCCGCGCTGGCCCGCGCGTCGCCCTCGCCGGGCGTGGTCGTCATCCACGTTGCGGGGTGGGTTCGCCGTCCGGGTGTGTACGAGCTGCCGGTGGGATCGCGGGTCATCGACGCGATCGAGCGCGCCGGCGGGCCTCGGGAGGGCGCGGACCTGTCCGCGCTGAACCTCGCGGCCGTGCTCTCGGACGCCCAGCAGGTACTGGTGCCGAAGCGGGGTCCGCCCGGGTCGGAGACGGGTTCCGGTGGGGGCGCGGGCGGGAGCGACGGCGGGCTGATCAACCTGAACACCGCGACGCTGGCCCAGCTCGAGACGCTGCCGGGGATCGGGCCGGTCCTGGCCCAGAAGATCCTCGATTACCGGACCGAGCACGGCTCGTTCACGCGGATCGAGGACCTCATGAACGTGAGCGGCATCGGGGAGGCCCGGTTCGCGGAGCTCAAGGACGAGGTGACCGTGTAGATGCGCGCCTGGCCCGCGCCGGCGGCCGCGGGGGTCGCCTGGGCGGCCGTCCTCGCCTCGCAAGCGGCGGGGCTCCGGGGCGGCTGGGCCTGGGCCGTGCTCGTCGTCGGCGCGGTGTTCGCCGCCGCGGGTCCGGCGGTCGTGGTGGTCCGGCGGAGCGACGAGGGGGCGATCCTCCTCCGCCAGGCCGGGCTGTTCCGGGCCGACGCGGCGCCCGAGGACCCCGCGGCGGCCATGCGGGAACGGATCCTGGCCGCGGCGCGCGGGGAGGACGGATCGGCGCGGGACGAGGCCGGCGGCGAGGCGCGCCCGGTGCGAGATGACCATCCGCGGTGGCCGGTCCTCGCGGTGGCGGTCGTCCTGGTGGGCACGGCCCTGGTCGCGGCCGGCTGGGCGGGGGTGCGGACGGCGGCCCCGGGGCGCTCGGCGTTGCTGGCGGACGGCGGCGGCGGCCTGCTGGCCGGCGTTGTGATGGCGTCGGA
>JBBDTT010000045.1:0-10486 GCA_040904285.1 Actinomycetota bacterium | reverse complement strand
TGGAGCTCCTTGGGGTTCGCCACGGACCCGTCGTACAGGCGTCCGTCCTCGGTCGTGATCCGCCGGCTGTAGGAGTCGATCTCGGTCTCGTACCGCGTGGCCTCGCGGTTCACCGAGTCCAGGGCCAGCTTCAGCGTGCCGACCTCGTCCTCGAGCTCCTCCACGCCCAGCCGGGCCGCGGCCACCTCGCCGCCCCCCCCGAGCTCCTGACGCCGATGCTCGAGGCGGTCGATCGACAGGTCGAGCTCCTGGAGCGCGAGGAGGGGATGCTGAGGCTGCGGTGACGACTCGGGTTCCGGGACGGCCTCGTCGGTCATGGCGGCACAGCGTAGCCGACCTCGCCGGGACCGCCCGCCCGGCGGCGGAGCGGGATCAGCCGGGAACGCTGCGCGGGTCGTCGCCGTGGCTGTCGCGCTCCCGGATCCCTCCGTCCTCCCCGTGGATCAGGAGCTCCACGCCGCGGGAGGCGGCCAGGGCCCGGGCGTCGGTCACCGCGGCCTCCTGCGTCTCGTGCACCTGGAACGGCTCGTCGACGCCCTCCTCCTTGATGGCCCACTGTTCACCCTGCGGCACCACGTGGATCGCGTCGCCCATGCCGGTACCTCCTTCGAAGTCGGGAACCCTCCAATCCTTCCGCGGTCCCGCGCCGGGGAAACGCTCAGGACCAGGCGAGGGACAGGGCGCCGCCCAGGAACCGACTCAGCCCGGCGGCGCGGTCGGCGTGGTGGAGGGCCGGGCCCGGTTCTTCCGCGCCTTGATCAGGCCGTCGCCGAGCATCCCCAGGCCAACGAGTGCCGGGCCGTACGCGATGAGGTACGAGCCCCCGCCGCTCGCGTTCGAGTACGTCACCACGGTCACCACGATGCCCACGATGATCAAGGCGGCGCCGATCCAGATCGAGCGGCGCGCGGCGCGGAGCGCGGCCTGGCGGACGCCCTCGTCCATCGCGGTCACCCGCTGTTGATCGGCACCGGTCAGCTGGGTCTCGCCGTACATCCCACGCAGCGCCTCGAACAGCTGCCGATTCACCTCGCGGACCTTCTTCGGAAGGCCCGCCGTCATCTTCATCATCTGGATGACGGACAGGTTCTCCCCTTCTCCGTGCGTCACGCTGATCTTTGGGAGCTGCGCCGTGACGCCGCGGATGTTCGGAATCGTGATCTTCCTCCGCTTTCCGTCGAGCTCGAGACGGTCCGAGTACAGGGTGAGCGTCCCGGACTCGAGGACCTTTCCTTCGTCGTCGACGATCGCGACCTTCTCGAACGTCTGCTCCGCCATCATCAGCCTCCCTCCGTTGCCGCCGGACCTGGACGGCGCAGCGACAGCGCGATCGCGAGGGCCAGGCCCACCAGGACGAGGACGACGCCCAGCCTCGCCTCCAGGGTCCCGAACCACGCGCGTATCTGTGCCATGTACCGCAGATCCTTCGCGGCCCGGGCGCCGTAGAAGATCCCGGCGGTCCCCGCCCAGGTGGTGAGGAACAGGGCGGCGCATGGAAGGAAACCGACGCCCGCGCGACGAGCCAGCTGCACCAAGAGCCCGATTGAGCCGGCCGGCACCGTGAAAGCTCCGATCGCGCCCTCGATCGTGCTGTCGCCGAGCATTCCCCCCGCGACGCCCCCGAGGAGCAGGCCCCCGAAGAGCGCGGCCGCAAACGCGCCCCAGACGAGGCCCGCGCCCCGCCTTCTCGTGAAGGGCTTCTCGACGACCTGCATCACCATCGCCTCACCTTGCGGCCGAGGCGGCCCCGTCACGAGCACGCTCGCGCCTACCGATAACGGGCGGGGCAGCCGAAGGCCTGTTCTGCTGCAACGCTACGCTCTGTCCCAACCTGAATTCCATAGCGATACGGGCGACTTGAGAGACCGCCGAGCGTTAACGCGTTGAGGCGACGTTCGGGTGGACTGGCAGGCCCGGGGTCGCGCTGCAAGAATCATTTGCCTCATGCTCACCCACCCAGTGAAGCCGGCACTCCAGCCCTTCATGGATTCGTGAAGCGGGAGCAACCCAAGGCCGCGTTCGGGAAGCAGCTCGACAGATGAGCCGGGAGTCTCGTGTGAATCGCCTCAAAGCGGAAGGGTGATTCCATCACCTTGATCAACCTCCTCCGCCCAGCCTTGTAAGGGCGCAAGAGGGCGATCCCGTGACCTGCGGAATGCGTCGATAGGCGCCCTGACCAGCGGATTCGGGTGCTCGACGTTTCGCAACGTTGCTCAACGTTTCGCTTTCCTTCGCGGGACGGCTGCGGGACCGTGGGGCGGCTCAGGGCCTGCCGCAAACGCAGCCCGCATATCGTGCGCGAGGCCGATCAACCAGGCCTTCTCCTGGAGACTCGCTCAAGCGTTCCTATCAGCTCGAGGTCGGCCGTGCTCGCGACAGGTTGCGCCACCACGGTGAAGATTCCGCTGGCGGTGACGCCGGCATACTTGCCGGTTCCACCGGTCATCGAGAACTTTCCCCACCCGCGGATCCGGCCCGCCGCGTCGGGGAGCCCGGCATGGCCCCGGTACGTTCCGGTGAAGGCTCCTTCGTTCAGGGAGAACCCTCCCCATATGGTGAAGCCGCCGAGGGAAGAGAGAGCATCGACGCATTCGCTCCCCGTCCAATGCACGGGGCCGAGCGGGGTGCCGTCGAACGGTCCGGCCGTCGCGTACCGAAAGCCGTTGCACGTGGGATCCAGCGTCCCGGAGCCCTGGAGCGTGCCGGTCATGTGGAAGTGGGTAGCCTGCTTCGCACCTGCCGGCTGCGGAACGAGCACCGAGGCCGCAGTCAATAGAAGGAGGAGCGAGCGGATCATGCTTCCTCCCTTCACCCTGGTCCGTCGTGAGGTCGTCATTTCGTGCCGATCCCGATGTTGACGTCGACGTTGAGGACTCCCCCGTTGCCGCCGGAGCGCTCGCGGAGCATCCCCGCCAGCAGCTCCCGAACCCCCGTGCGCTGCTCCTCGGTCAGGTCGGCGACCAGCACCCGCCCCACGGGGTTGCTGTTCATCAGCAAGCCCCACAGGTGCGCGGGAGAGGGGAACTCGAGACCGAAGGTGATCGGTTCCACCGTGACGTCCTTCAGTCCCGCTTCGCCCAGCCGCTCGCGGAACACTGCTGGATCGGCCACTTGGAACTGCGGAGGAGGGGGATCCGGGCGCGGGCCGGTGAAGCCGGGCACGGTCGCCTTCAACGCCGCCATGAAGAAGCCGAGGAACTCGGCCTTCTGCGGGGGGCCAAACGCCGCTATCAGAACCTTCCCGCCCGGCCGTGTAACGCGCACCATTTCGGCGAGTCCGAGCTTCAGGGTTGGAATGACCGTAACGCCGAGCTGCGAAGCTGAGGCATCGAAGCTGTCCTCGTCGAGGTCGAGCTCCTGAGCGTCCATGACGCGAGCCTCCAGGTTCGACAGGCCCTCGGACCGCGCACGCGTCTGGAGCCGCTCGATCATTGCCGGCGCGACGTCGATCGCCACGACGTCCGCGCCCAGACGAGCCGCGGCCAGGCTCAGGGCACCCGTCCCGGCCGCAACATCCAGGAGCCCCGTGCCCCGACGCACATCGACTCGGCCCAGTACTTGCTCGGCCATGGGGATCAGGAGCGGGGTAACGAACTTGTCGTAGCCTTCCGCGACACTGCTCCAGGCGTCGCGAGTCTGTTGCGGAGTTGTCATGTCTCCTCCCAGCTCGTATCGAACGACCGCGACGGTACGCGCGAGCGAGAAGGGGCCGCATCGGTGCAATCACCCAACCTCGCCGGGGCGGCGGCGTGGGTGATTTCCGACAGGAGATGCTCAGACGAGCTGGTGCTCGTAGGCCTGCGCCGTCGCGGCGGCGCGTGACGACACGCCCAGTTTGGTGAAGATGTTGCTCACGTGCCGGTCGACCGTCCTCTGGCTGACGACCAGCTCGGCGGCGATGGCCCTGTTCGTCTTCCCCGCGGCGACGAGGCGCAACACCTGGATCTCCCGGTCCGTCAGTCCGCCCACCGTGTGAGTGATTTGGCGCTCCATCAGCGCATCGAGGCGCTTGATCTCCGGCGCCGCCCCGAGCTGCTCGAAGACCCGCCGCGCGGCGTCGAGCTCCATATGCGAATCCTCTTCGTCGCCAAGCTCACGGTAGGCCAGTCCGGCCACGACCCTCAGGCGTGCCACCTCGTAGGGCACGTCCAGGTCCTCCCAGAACATCCGGGCCTTGTCCAACGCCCGGAGAGCAGCCGAGGGCTGGCTCTCGGCGAGGAGAACAGTCCCCTCGACGCGGGCCGCCACTCCTCGCATGAGCGGCGAGTCCATCCGTGTGGCGATCAACGCGAACTCGTCAGTCCCGCCGCGTGCCGCACCGACGTCACCGATGGCCAGCATGATGTCCACGAACGCGGGAAGCACCCTGGAGCGGGTCACGTCGCTGGTCGTCGCATCGAATGACCGGCGGATGGCCGCCGCCGCCGCATCCGCCTTGCCCTGGGCCAGCCGGAGAAGCGCCAGGCCGGGCTGGGGCCGTCGCCCGCGTTCGGCGGCCTCGCCGTAGGCCTCCTCGGCCTCGACGAACTCCCCGCGCAGTCTGTGGAGCTCGCCGCGTTGATAGAACGCAGCACCGAGCTGGGGCTGGGGCGGCATCGATAGCTGCTCGCATGCCCGCAGCGCCTCCGCGAGGGCGTCCGGCCACTCGCCGTGCAACAGCATGATCTCCGAGCGATGCACTAGGCATCTGCCGCGGTAGGGAACGAGATCCGGCTGAGAGTCACACCACGCGCTTAGGGCGGAGGTCCACTCCTGCGCCCGGCGTATGTCGTGGATCTCCTGGCAGATCTCGATGACGCTGCAGTACACGATCCCGGCGGGGATCGGAGATACCTCCTCGGCCGCGACGGCAACCATCGCCTCGTCCAGCATGGTCACCCCCCGCTCGATCTCACCCATCCTTATCAGGGTTCGGCCCTCGCCCTGCCGGGCGATCGTCACCAGATCCACATCGCCGTAGGAAGCGCCGATCCTGCCTGCCCGCTCCCAGCAGGCCCTCGAGGCCGCCAGGTCCCGCCCCTGGTATTGCTTCAGCGCCAGCGGCACCAGCAGCCACCCTCGCTCGACGCAGTCATGCTCGGCATCGTCGAGGACCCTTTGAGCTCTCGCGAGCCAGCCGCCTCCTTTGGACTTCTCATTCCTGTTGATGAGCGTGATCCCCAGCCAGAAGGCGCACCGTGCGGCTCGCCCCCAGTCCGAGTCTGTCAGTGACTGGTGATGAGCTCGTGACCAGGCCTCTTCGCTGTCCGGGTCTCGACCCGCGAGGTAGGCGGCCTCCGCGAGACGCTCGAGATCAGCGGGCCCGAGTGGCACCTCGGCATCCGCGGCCGATAGACGGGCGAAAGCAGCTCCCCATTCCTTCCGCTGGAAAGATTTGCGACCCCGATCAAGCGCGTCGACGCCGTTCATTGGCCCTACCACGACAGAGTCTAGGCTCGGGGCGTCCGGGGCTCTACCCACTTCCAGCGTGGACGCCGAAACGAGCTGGCACGGCGCCGATTCACACAGGAGCAAGGCACCACGGCCGCTAGAAAGCTCCTGTCCAATGCGTCCGCGGGACCGTGACGAATCATTCGCTAGCGAGTGCCACCCGACTCGGAGGAGAAAACACGACTTGACCTGTTGTTTCGCTGGTGGGCGCTGGTGGTATCGAACCACCGACCTCCGCCTTGTAAGGGCGGCGCTCTCCCGCTGAGCTAAGCGCCCGGACCAGCGAGCCTACTGGGCGTCGGGGCGGGCCTCAAGGGCCCCGACCGCGCCGCACTCGCGGCACACCACCTCGCCGAGGGTCACCGACAGCCGGGGGCTCGAGCACGTCGCGCACCGGTCGACGCCGGCTTTCCAGTTCGGCCGCTCCCCCTGGCACACCGGGCAGACGAGCACGAGCGTGCCGGCGGCAACCGCCCGTGCCCACGGCCGCTCGCGCTTGTCGGGGTCGTAGGTCGGCCGGCCGCACAGGTGGCAGGCGGCGCGCTCCACCCGGCGAGCATAGGATGACGGACCCGGAAGGAGAGATCGTGTCCGACTTCGAGACCCTGCGTTACGACATCCACGACGGCCTGGCGACCATCTCGCTCAACCGGCCGGGCAAGCGCAACGCGGTGAACGCGCAGATGTTCACCGACCTCGGCGAGGCCGCCGCCCGGGCGTCCACCGATCCCGGCGTGCGCGTGATCCTGGTCCGCGGCGAGGGATCCTCGTTCTGCGCCGGGATCGACGTGAACCTGATGGGCCAGCTCGCCGGCTCGCGCGGGGCCCGGTTCCGGACCTGGGTCCGCGGGGCGCAGAGGGGCTTCCACGCCCTGGCCACCGCCGACAAGCCGACCGTCGCCGCCGTCCAGGGCCACGCCGTGGGGGCCGGGTTCCAGATCGCGCTCGCCTGCGACCTGCGGATCGTGGCCGACGACGTGACCATGGGCATGTTCGAGATCAAGTTCAGCCTGGTCCCCGACCTGGGGGGCAACCACCGGCTGACCCGCCTGGTCGGTCCGGCGCGGGCCAAGGAGCTCGTCTGGACGGGCCGCCCCCTGGACGCTGCCGAGGCCGAGCGGATCGGCCTGGCCAACCGGGTGGTCTCCGTGGACACGCTGGACAAGGAGGCCGAGGCGTTCGCCCGCGAGCTGCTGGCGTCTCCCCCGATCCCGGTCAGCCTGGCCAAGAGCCTGATCGACCGCTCGTTCGACCAGACCCTCGAGGCCGAGTTCGAGCAGGCCGCCCAGGCCCAGACCATGTGCGTCGAGACCGAGGACCACCGCGAGGCCGTCGCCGCCTTCATGGAGAAGCGCCCCCCGAGGTTCCAGGGCCGCTGAGCCAACGCAGGACGGCGCCCTCCCCAGATGGGGCCCCGAGAATCCCCCGGTTGGGGTATTGACCTCGGCGGCCACCCCCTTTACCCTGCGGATTGGCCCGCAGTTCAACCCTCGAGCGCCCCGGGGTTCTGGCCCCCGGCCAAGGAGAGAACCCCCCATGCGCACGCCCCGCCCGCTCGCTGCCCTGCTCGTCCTCGCCGGCCTGCTGCCGGCCGGCCTCCCGCCGTCGGGGGCGGCCGCCCAGACGCCGACCGCGCTCACCTACATGCGGATGCCCGAACCGGAGCCCTCCAAGGAACGGCCGACGCCGCGCCGAGACGCGGACACCGTCCTGGTCAAGTTCAAGCCGAACACGACGAAGACGGCTCAGGGCGACGCCCTCGAGCAGTACGGTGCGCACGACGCTGGCACCACCGGCACGACCGGCTACACGGTCGCGGCGATCGAGGACGGGGACACCCCCGAGGCCACCGTCGCCGAACTGCGCCAGGACAGCCGCGTCGATCGCGTTCAGCTGAACTATCTCCGGTGGGCGGCCGCCACCCCCAACGATCCCGGCCTCGCGCTCGGTGACCAGGAGTACCTGAAGAGGATCCGCTCGCTCGCCGCCTGGAACCGCAACAAGGGAACCAGCCTGAAGACGATCGCGATCCTGGACACCGGGATCGACACCGACCACCCGGACCTTGCGAGCCGGATCAAGCCCGGGTACAACGCGATCACGGGAGGGACCGACGTCGAGGACGACAACGCCCACGGCACGTTCGTGGCGGGGATCGCCGCGGCGATCTCGAACAACGGCCGGGGCATCGCGAGCGCCGCCTGGGCCGCGGGAATCCTCCCCGTGAAGGTTCTCGACTCGGAGGGCGTCGGGACGGACGCCGACGTTGCCGAGGGGATCACCTGGGCGGCCGACCACGGCGCCGAGGTCATCAACATGTCCTTCGGCGGTCCCGGGGAAAGCCAGATCCTGAAGGACGCGGTCGACTACGCGAAGACCAAGGACGTCGTCCTGGTCGCCTCGGCGGGCAACGAGGGGTGGAGCGTTCCGTCCTACCCGGCCGCGCACGACAGCGTCCTCGCCGTTACCGCCACGGACAACTCCTCGACGTTCGCGTTCTTCTCCAACCACGGCTGGTGGGTGGACATCGCGGCGCCCGGGGTCAACATCGTCTCCACGTTCATGGGTGACGTGGAGCTCTACGGGATCGGCAGCGGCACGTCCTTCGCCGCGCCCCTGGTGGCGGGCGTGGCCTTCCTGGTGCGCAACGAGTACCCCACCTGGAATCGGACCCAGGTCTACAACCGGGTCAAGAACCAGGCTCGGGATCACGGTCCGCGCGGCATCGACCCCTCGTTCGGCAAGGGGCGCCTGGACAGCTTCGCCGCCCTCGGCGGCGGCATCCTGGCCCCCGTCGTCCAGCCGGCGGGCGACGCCTTCGAGAGCAACCCGACCATCGACCGGGCCAAGGCCGTCACGACGTCCGTGTCCGGCACCATCTCGCCCGAAGGCGATGTCGACTTCTTCTACACGGACGTCACCACGCCCGGCCAGGTGACGTTCACCGTCACTCCCCCCGGGTTCGACCCGGGCGCGCCCCGAGCCCGGGAGATGGATCCCGTGCTCGCGGTGTTCGATCCGAACCTGCGGCTGGTCGGCGTGGTCGATACCGAATTCCTCGGTGATCCGGAGACGTTCACCGCGCCCGTCGAGGTCACGGGGCGCTACTACGCGGCCGTCTACAATTTCTTCGGCTCGCGAACGCCGGCCCCGTACACCCTGTCCGTGTCCACGAGCACCACCGTCCTTCCGCCGCTTCCCCTCGGCGAGGTCGCGTTCGTCCGGGACCACTCGCCGGCCGATTTCGTGCTGAACGTCGGCACCGCGGCGAGCCCGACCGTCGAGTTCGCCCGGGACATGGATGCGGCGACCTTCACCACCTCGACCGTGCAGCTGCTGAACGGGAAGACGGGACTGCCGATCGCCATCACTCGTTCTTACAACGCGACTACCCACGTCCTGACCCTCGACCCGACGGCGGCCCTGCTCAAGAACACGCCGTACATCGTGAGCACGGACGGGGTCATGGACGTCGACGGCGAGGCCATGGGTCTGTACCGGTACCGGTTCAAGACTGTCGTCTAGGCCTGACCGGCCCTGACCAGGGCAAAACCACCCGAACGGGCCATACAGGTTCGGGGACGAACGGCCGAAAGGTAGGACAACGGTGAACGCCGTTGACCCGCCTTGTGCCGCGCGTCTGGACGAAGGGGTCCCCACGCACGGCGGGTTCCGACCTGGTTCAGGAAAGGAACTCGATGCGCCGCACCTCACCCCGCCTGATCGCCATCGCACTCGTGGCCATGCTGTTCGCCGGCCTCGCTCCCACCGTCTCCGCCGCCCTCGCGACACCCGAGGCGCTCGAGCTGACGCGCCTCCCCGCGCCACAGGTCTCGAAGACGCGCCCCAAGCCCGCGCGCGACGCCGAGACGGTCCTGGTCAAGTTCGCGGCCGGAGCGACGGAGTCGTCCGAGGACGCGGCGCTGGACCGCTCGGAAGCCGAGGAAATCGGGACGGTCGGAGCCACCGGGTACGAGGTGGCGGAGCTCGATCCGGGGACCACGCCCGAAGAAGCCGTCCGCGACCTGGAGTCCGAGCGCATCGTCGACGATGCGCAGGTCAACTACGTGCGCGAGACCAGCGCCCTGCCGAACGACCCCGCCCTGTACTACGGCGACCAGGAGTACCTCAAGACCATGCGGCTGCCGGCCGCCTGGAACCTGACCAAGGGGACCTCCACGAAGACCATCGCGATCCTCGACACGGGGATCGACACCAACCATCCCGACCTCGCGTCCCGGATCAAGCCCGGGTTCAACGCCATCACCGGCGGCGCGAACGTCGAGGACGACAACGGCCACGGCACGTTCGTCGCGGGCGTCGCCGCGGGCATCTCCAACAACGGCCGGGGTATCGCGAGCGCAGCCTGGGCCGCGGGCATCCTGCCGGTGAAGGTGCTGAACGCCGACGGCGAGGGCACCGACGCCGACATCGCCGAGGGAATCACGTGGGCCGCGGACCACGGGGCCTCGGTCATCAACCTCTCGCTGGGCGGACCCGGCTTCAGCAGCGTGCTGAACAGCGCGCTCAACTACGCCTTCAGCAAAAAGGTCATCGTGGTCGCCGCCGCCGGCAACGACGGGAGCCGCGTGGCCAACTATCCCGCCGCGTTCGGCGGGGTCATCGCGGTCACGGCGACGGACTCGGACCTCGGCTCCACGTTCGCGTACTTCTCGAACCACGGGTGGTGGGTCGACGTGGCCGCGCCCGGCATGAACATCGTCTCGACGATGGCCGGACCGGGCGAGGACTACGCGATCGGCGACGGCACCTCGTTCGCCGCCCCGCTGGTCGCGGGCGTCGCCTTCCTGATGCGCCTCCGGTATCCGACCATGCCGGTGGGCACCGTCAACCACCGCCTGCGCACCACGTCGCAGGACCACGGCCCGTACGGCTTCGACCCGTTCTACGGGGCCGGCCGGGTGGACGCGTACGCCGCCCTGGGCGGCGCGAAGTTCGGTCCCCGAGGTCCGATCACGGCCGCCGGAGCGGAGCCGAACGACTCCTTCGATCGCGCGGCTCCGTTGACGACGACCGCCTCCTCGGCCATCGCGCC
>JBBDTT010000044.1:0-10560 GCA_040904285.1 Actinomycetota bacterium | reverse complement strand
TCGCCGGCCGCGCCGAGCAGGATCAGGGGATCGATGTAGTCCTCGCCGATCCTCGCCCCGAAATGCAGATGAGGCCGCTCCAGCTCAGGGTGGCCGTGGCCCGTGGCGCCGATCACCTGGCCCTGGGCCACCGCCGTCCCCCGAGCGACGTCGACCGAGGACAGCCAGGAATAGGTCGTGCGGACGCCGTCGGGGTGGTCGATGGACACGAACCGCGAGCCCGCCACCCAGCCGGCGAACGCCACGATCCCGCCCGAGGCGGCGCGAACCGGCGTGCCGAGGGCTGCCCCGATATCGATCCCCCGGTGGCCCGCCCCGAAGCGCGACGGCGGCGGCTCGAAACCGCGCAGCACCGGGCCGGCGACCGGCCACGAGTACGCCGTGGGCTCCTCGCGCGCGGCGAGCGCGGTCGCGGCGCGTGCCGGAGTGACCGCCCCCGGGGCCTGGCCCGCGGTCAACACGGCCGCAACCAGACCCATCGCGGCGACGCGCCGGCGAAGCGTCTTCGGTTCGGGCGGAGGCATGTGCACCCCTCGCAGCCCGGAGGTGCCGCGATCATTGCAGGTGGGTCTGACACGCCCGGCGGGCGACGTGCGCCCGGTAGGGCTCAGTCGTCCTCGAATGGCTCCTCGGCCAGGAGTCCTCGCAGTGATCCGACGGCCTTCGTGTGGATCTGGCAGATCCGGGACTCGGTGACTCCCAGGACGCCGCCGATCTCGGCGAGGGTCAGGCCCTCGAAGTAGTAGAGGGTGACCACGATCTTCTCGCGCTCGGGGAGCGCATTGATCGCCTGGGCCAGCATGGCGCGCCCCTCCTGGCTCTCGAGGGGACCGCTCGCGTCCAGCGCCGCGCGGTCGGGCAGGGTGTCCAGCAGCGAGACCCCACCGCTGTCACCCGAATGGAGGAGCTCGTCCAGGGCCATGACCGACACGAACGAGATCTGGTTCATCGTCTCGCGCAGCTCGCGTCCTGTGATCCCCATCCGGTCGGCGACCTCCGGGTCCGACGGCGAGCGACCGAGCTCGGACTCGAGGCCGGAGATGGCCTTGTCGACCTCGCGCGCCTTGTACCGAACGGAGCGCGGGACCCAGTCGTTCGCGCGCATCCCGTCGATGATCGCGCCGCGGATCCGGGGCACGGCGTACGTCTCGAACTTGATGGCCCGCTCACGGTCGAACTTCTCCAGGGCGTCGATGAGCCCGAAGATGCCGTAGGAGACGAGGTCGCCCTGCTCCACGTTCGCGGGCAGGCCGGCGGCGAGCCGGCTGGCCACGTACTTCACGAGCGGCGAGTAATGGAGGATCAGCTGCTCGCGGGCCTTGGACGAGCCCTCGACCTTGTACTGCTTCCAGAGGTTGATCAGGGCGCTCGGCGGGGCCTCCGCGGAGGGCGCGCTCCCCGTCATCAGGCTCGGGGGTGACTCTGCCGGTAGGCGCCGAACAGGCGTCCGCGGGAGACGTGGGTGTACCGCTGGGTGGTGGCCAGGTTCGCGTGGCCGAGGAGCTCCTGGACCGCTCGGATGTCGGCGCCTCCCTCCAACAGGTGCGTCGCGTACGCGTGGCGGAGCGTGTGCGGGCTCACCCGCCTCGCCGACAACGCGGCTCGCGTCCAATTCTCCACCACCGTGCGCATGTCGCGCGCCGACGCGCGGCGGCCGCGGTGGTTGACGAACAGCGCGACCTCCGCGGGCGGCGCCACCTCGGCTCGGCGGGCGAGGTAGTCCTCGACGGCGTCGGCGGCGTGATCCCCAACCGGGACGTCGCGGGCTTTGTTCCCCTTGCCCAGAACCCGGACCCGGCGCCGAGTGAGGTCGACATCGCCGAGGTCGAGTGTCGAGCACTCGCTCACCCGGAGGCCGCAGCCGTAGAGCAGCTCGAGGATAGCCCGGTCACGCAGCGCCCAAGGGTCGTCCCCGAGTGGCGCCTCGACGAGCGACGCGGCCTCGGACGGCTTCAGGATCGAGGGCAGCCGGGACGCGGGCTTCGGCGCGGCGAGCGTGGCCGCGGGGTCCGCCGCGACATGGCCTCGCCGGCGCAGGTAGCGATACAGGGTCCGGACGGACGCGGCCTTTCGCGCGATCGAGGCCCGCGCGTACCCACGCGTCGTGAGATGCGCCAGCCACCGGCGAAGGGTGGGGTGGTCCGCCTCGACGAGTCCCGAGCCGTAGCGGGCGAGGAAGGTGGCCAGGCCCTCGAGATCCACGCGATAGGCCGCGACCGTGTTCGGCGACAGGCGCCGGCCGTCGGCGAGGTGCCCGAGGAACTCGCGGAGCAGCGCCAGGTCGCGTGCGCTGGGAGCCTCGGGGAGGGCGGGATCGGATGCCGCCACGGGAAGGGTCCTTTCGAAGGGGAGACCAACCTTGTAGCACACGAACCGCGTCGCACCCGGGAACCCGGAGTCCGCTCAGACGAACCGGAAGCGCGTGGCGTCGGCCGGGTAGTTCGTCCAGGCCATCGCCCGCCGAGGCTGCACGACGAGGACGCCGCCCTGGAGGAACGTCTCGGGGTCCTGCGGATAGCCGAACTCCTTGTACTTGGCCTGGGCCTCGGCCAGGCGCTCCGCGAGGGACCGGTCGACCTCGGCCTCGCGGGCCTCGCCCTCGACGATGACCGCGGTGAGCCCGGCCCCCACGTGGAACGCCACCGCCGGGTTCGCGGCCACGTTCCGGGCGTGGATCGTCTCGGAGCTCCCCCCGTAGAACAGGGCGTTGTCGACCCACAGGCCGTCGCGGGGCACGACGTGGGGCCGGCCGTCCGGACGCACGGTGGCGAACCAGTAGTGCATCGACTCCGCGAGGAGCGCTCGCGCGACCGCCCAGGCCATCGGCGTCTTCGGCTTGCCGTACTCCCTGGGCAGGTCGAGCAGCTCCGCGATCGGGTCCATGCGAACCTCCCCTCCGGTCGAGGCCTCCATCATCGACCGGCGAGGAGGGTTCGTTCGAACCGGCCGCCGGCCCGCCGTACCAGGCCTCGGATCTCGAGGTCGAGGAGCGCCGTCAGCACCTCGGACATCGGCGCGCCTGACCGGGCAGCGACGGCCTCCGGCGCCTCCGGCGGGCCGGCAAGCGCCGCGAGGACGCGCGCGAGCCCCGGCGGCAGCTCGGGCGAGGCGGCCATGGCGCCACCCGTTCCCAGGCCGAGCTCGGCGAGCACGTCCTCCGCGTCACGGGCCAGCGGGGCGCCGGCCCGGATGAGGTCATTGGGAACCCACGACAGCGGACTCGTGACGGGGCCGGGGACCGCGAGGACCTCGCGGCCGCAGTCGTGCGCGTGATCGACCGTGATGGTCGAACCGCTCCCCGCCGCCCCTTCCACGACGACGGTCGCGCGCGCCATCGCCGCCACGATCCGGTTGCGGGCGGGGAACCGGAACGGCTCGGCCGGGACGCCGGGGGCGTACTCGCTGACGATCGTGCCTGTCTCCCGCACCCGGGCGAGGAGCGCCCGGTTGCCGGCCGGATACGCGACGTCGATCCCGCTTCCCAGGACCGCGACGGTCCAGCCCGCGTCGAGTGCTCCCCGGTGCGCGGCGCCGTCGATGCCCCGGGCCCCGCCGCTCACGACGATCACCCCGGCCGTCGCCAGGCCTCGGCCGATGGCCGCGGCCACCTCGGCGCCGTACGCCGTGCAGTTGCGGGCGCCGACGATGGCGACGGCCGGCCGAAGGGGCTCGAGGGGACGGCCCCGGAGGAACAGTCCGAGGGGCGGGTCGGCCAGGTCGGACAGGCCGGGTGGATACTCGGGGTCGCCGACCGCGACGAACCGGGCTCCGGCGGCGTCGACGGCGGCGTCGAGGCCCGCGGGATCGGCGGCCCTCAGGAACGCGCGGTCGCCGTCCGTGCCCGCCGTCCCGGACCGGATGGCGGCGAGCGTCGCGGAGGCGGTGCCCTCGCCGGCGCCGACCGCAAGCTGCCGGCGGGGGGTCAGGCCGCGGAGGTGCATGAGGACCAGGGCGGCGCGCCGGTTCTCGAGGCCGCCCGCGAACCCCTCGGGCCATCGGGCCACGGCCGAGACCGATCGGGCCACGGCCGAGACCGATCCGGCCCCGCCCGCGGCCGCCATCGCCGAGGCCGGTCCGCTCGTGGACTCAGCCGGCACCGGCGAGCTCGGCCACCGCACGCTCGTCCGCACGGAACGACAGGCCCTCCGCCACGTGGTCGACGTCGACACGGTCCGCGCCGTCCAGATCGGCCACCGTCCTGGCCACGCGCAGGGTCCGGTCGAAGCCCCGCCCCGAGAGCGCCAAAGCGTCCACGGCTCGAGCGAGGAGGGCGGCGGCGGGTTCGGTGAGGCGAACCTCACGGCGGGCCATCGCCCCCGGCATGGCCGCGTTCGAACGCACGGGCGTGCCGGCGAAGCGCCGCCTCTGCCGTTCGCGGGCGGCCTCGACGCGGGCCCGGACGGCGGCGGAGGACTCCCCGGTCTCCCGCCCGAGCAGCTCTGCCTTGGACAGCCGGGGCAGGTCCAGACGGAGGTCGATCCGGTCGAGGAGCGGACCGGACAACTTCAGGCGGTACTGGAGGACCCGGTGCGGCGGGCACTCGCAGGGGCGGCGGGGGTCGCCCTGGAAGCCGCACGGACACGGGTTGGCCGCCGCGACCAGGGCGAACCGAGCGGGGAACACCACCGTCCCCGCGGCGCGGGTGATGACGACCCGGCCTTCCTCGAGTGGCTGCCGCAGTCCCTCGAGCGCGTCTCGGCGGAGCTCGCTCACCTCGTCCAGGAACAGGACGCCGTGATGGGCGAGCGACACCTCGCCCGGGCGGAAGACGCCGGAGCCGCTGCCGAGGAGGCCGGACGCCGAGATCGTGTGGTGGGGGTTGCGGAACGGGCGGGCGAGGGCCAGCCCCATGCCCGGCGGCAGCGTGCCGGCCACCGACTGGAGCCGGGTCACCTCGAGCGCCTCATCCCGGGTCATGCCCGGCAGGATCGTCGCGAGTCGCCGGGCGAGCATGGTCTTGCCCGAGCCGGGCGGCCCCACCATGAGCAGGTTGTGCGCCCCCGCCGCCGCGACCTCGAGGGCCCGTCGGGCCATGGCCTGGCCGCGCACCTCGGCGAGGTCGTCGTCGTCGTCCTCGGGCGGCGGGGGCTCCTCCTCCGGGGGCGACGGACGCCATTCCCCCTTCAGGAAGTCGACGGCGCGGGCGATGGAGGGCGCCGCCACGACCTCGAGCCCCTCGACGAGCGCGGCCTCGGCGGCGTTGGCCTCGGGCACGATCACCCCCGCGAGGCCGGCGCGGGCCGCCGCGACGGCCACGGAGAGCACCCCCGGGGTCCGCACGAGGCCTCCGGTCAGCGACAGCGCGCCGAAGACCGCGTAGCGGGCGACCGGCTCGGCCTTGACCTGCCCGCTCGCCACGAGGACCGCCATCGCGATCGGCAGGTCGAACCCCGGCCCCTCCTTGCGGAGCTCGGCCGGGCTGAAGTTGATCGTCACGCGCCGCAGCGGCCACTCCAGGCCCGCGTTCTCGACGGCGGGACGCACCCGCTCCCGTGCGTCCTGGACCGAGGCCCCCGGCAGCCCGGTCAGGGCGAGGGCGGGGAGGCCCCTCCCCACGTGAGCCTCGACCTGGATGAGGTGTCCCTCGATCCCCACGACCGCCACGCCGGCGACCCGTCCGTACACCGCGAGCGCACCGTAGCGGCCGCCAGTGACACGGCTAGAACGCGTCCTCGAAGACGTGGACGTCGTGACGGCTCGATCGGCCGGACATGACGCTGGCCACGTCGAAGCGGTACTCGAAACCGGATCGTCCGTGGCGCGCGACGAACGCCTCGGCCAGCTGGCGGAGCTTGTGCTGCTTGCGCCACCCGACGGCCTCGTACCCGCCGCCGAAGCCCGAGCCGGCCCGCGTCTTCACCTCGACGAAGGCCACGAGCGAACCCCGGCGCACGATAAGGTCCAACTCCCCCAAGGGGCAGCGCCAGTTCCGCGCCACCAGGCGGAACCCTCGGGCGAGGTACCAATCGAGCGCGGCGCCCTCCCCCGCGCTCCCGAGCTCCGCGCGCGGTCCGCGAGCCTCCATGCCGCGGACGCTAGCCGGAGCTACCGACATCACGCCGAACGGGTCGGATCGACCGCGATCCTGAAGGAGCGGGGCCGGCCGGGTGCTCAGCTCAGGGAGTCGATGTCCTCCGGTGAGTCGGGGACGGACTTGTGGGCCAGTTCCTCGACGTTGACGTCGCGGGTGGTGAGCACGCGGACCTTCGTGACGAACCGCGCGGAGCGATACATGTCCCACACCCACGCATCGTTGAGGACGATCTCGAACCAGACGCCGCCCGAGCCCTCGTGTCGCTCGACGTCGACCTGGTTCGCGAGGTAGAAGCGGCGCTCGGTCTCGACGACGTGGGAGAACATCGGGAGCACGTCGCGGTACTCCCGATACAGCTGCAGCTCCATCTCGGTTTCGAACTTCTCGAGGTCGTCGGTGCTCACGACCCCATTATCGTCCCGGCCGCGTCCGGCGACTTCCGCCGGCGCAGCTCGATGCCCGAGGGGTTCGGGTAGTAACCGCTCGCGATCCCGACGAAGGAATGCCGGTGGATCTTCGTCGGCCCCAGGCGGAGCAGCGCGGCGCGATGTCCCGGTGTGCCGTAGCCCTTGTTCTGCTTGAACCCGTACGCGGGGTAGCGGCGGTGATAGCGGTCCATGATGGCGTCCCGGGTGACCTTGGCCACGATCGAGGCGGCCGCCACCGAGGCCGTCACGGCGTCGCCCTTCTTGATCGAGAGATGGGGCAGGGGAAAACCCCGCAGCGGGTAGCCGTCCGCCAGGACGTAGTCGGGCTGGGCGGGCAGGTCGCGGATGACGGTGCGGAACAGCGCCAGGTTCGAGCGATGCAGCCCGCGGTGGTCGATCCGCCGGGGCAGCGCCTTGCACACCGAGTACGCCACGGCCTCCTCGACGATGCGCGCGAACGCCCGCTCCCGCTGCTGCGCGGTGAGGGCCTTGGAGTCGTCCACGCCGTCCAGGTCGAAGCCCTCCGGCAGGATCACCGCGGCCACCACGAGGGGTCCGGCCAGCGCGCCCCGGCCCGCCTCGTCGATCCCGGCGACCCGGCGGAACCCCTGCGCGCGGAGGCGTCGCTCGTAGTGGTCGAGGTCGAGGCCGAGACCGGGCGTGGTCACGTGCCGGGCAGCCACCGGAGGCCGGAGGGGGGCCAGATCACGACGAACGCCTTGCCGACGACCTTCTCGAGGGGGATGTCGCCGAGCAGCGAGCGGGAGTCCTGGGAGTTCGTTCGGTTGTCGCCCATCACGAACAGCATCCCCTCGGCGATCAGGTGTGGCGGGAACGTCGAGGTGTCCTCGATCTCGGACAGGTAGGGCTCGTTCAGTGGACGGCCGTCCACGAACACATCGCCGTCGCGCACCTCGATGGTCTCCCCGGGGAGACCGATGACCCGCTTGATGTAGTCCTTGGTCGGGTCCTGGGTCACCCCCAGGCCGTCGGTCAGCCAGTGAGTGAACTCGCCCCACCACGAGCGGTCCTCCTCGAGGCCGGGGTGCGGTTCGGCGAACACGATGATGTCGCCGCGGCGCGGCGGATGCAGGTTGTAGACGACCTTGTTCACCAGGACGCGGTCCCCGATCTTCAGCGTCGGGAGCATCGACTCCGACGGGATGAAGAAGGCCTGGACCAGGAACGTCTTGATCAGCAGGGCCAGGACGAACGCGACCAGGATCAGGATGGGGAGCTCGCGCAGAAAGGCAAAGGGTCCCCGGTCCCTGTCCTTGTCGCGGCCGGTCCAGTCGATCGGTTCGCCCGGTGGGGGCGCGTCGCGCCCGGGTGATTCGGTGAGCGTGTCGGCCCGGGCGTCGTCCTCCCGGGAGCCGAGGTCCTTCACGAGCCTAGGCCTGGTCCTCGCCCGCGGCCTCCTCGGGGGACTCGGCCACTGGCGCGGCCGCCGCCTTCCCGGGCTGGTCGCGAAGCTCCCGGATGCGCGCTCGCTTCCCCCGTCGCTCGCGCAGGTAGTACAGCTTGGCCCGGCGCACCCGACCGCGCGTCACGACCTCGATCTTGCCGATGGTCGGCGAGTGCACCGGGAACGTCCGCTCGACCCCGACCCCGAACGAGACCTTGCGAACGGTGAACGTCTCCCGCAACCCTCCGTTCTGGCGGCGGAGGACGACCCCCTGGAACACCTGGATGCGCTCGCGGCCGGCCTCGGCCACCTTCACGTGCACCTTGACGGTGTCACCGGGCCGAAAGTCCGGGACGTCGTCGCGCAGGCGCGCGGTCTCGACGAGATCGATCCTGTTCACGGTTCGGCAGTCCTCGGTAGCGGGGGCGACCCATGATAGCAGCCGCTCTGCGGCCCGCAGGCGTGGCGCCCCCTGGCGCAATCGGCGCCGAAGCAGTACAAACGTGGACGTGCCCATCGGACCCGACCACGACGTCCCCGCCGAACGCGACGCGGGGCGCAACGCCCCGCGCGAACGCCGCTGGGGCGTGATCGGCGGACTCACCGGGAGCGCGTTCGGCGTGCTCGCGTTCGTGGTCGCCGCGCGATTCGATCACGCGCCCCTCGCCGACATGATCGGATCCCCCTATCCGCCGTTCCTGCAAGCTCGCCGGATCCTGTCGTTCGACTGGTTCCTGCTGTCGGGCCTGGCGGTGGGGTCCGCCTTCCTCGTGTACGGCCTGGTGGCCCTGCACACCGGCCGGTACCCGCGCAGTGACGCCTACGGCAGCGTGCTGACGGGCGCCATCCTCTCGGCGCTGTCGGGGGCGATCCTGTTCACCCGCCTGTGGGCGGTGCTCCACGCGCCCCTCAACGGGGTTGCTCATTAGCCGGTCCCGGCGGCAGGAGGTCGGGGCGGTTCCGCTTCGTCTTCTCGAGGGCCCGCTCGCGTCGCCAGGCCGCCAGGCGGGCGTGGTCGCCCGACAGGAGGACCTCGGGGACCTCGAGACCCCGGTACTCGCGGGGCCTGGTGTAGTGGGGGTGGTCGAACACGCCCGACTCGAAGGAGTCGGCCTCGACGGACTCGGGGTTCCCGACGACCCCGGGGACCAGGCGGGCCACGGCCTCGAGGACGACCAGCGCGGCGGGCTCGCCGCCGGGCAGGACGTAGTCGCCGACCGAGAGCTCCTCGGCCCCGAGGACCTGGACGACGCGCTCGTCGATCCCCTCGTACCGGCCGCAGACGAGGGCGAGCCCACCGGCGCCGGCCAGCTCGCGCGCCAGCGGCTGGGTCTGGAGGCGGCCCTGCGGCGAGAGGACGATCACGCGGGGCTTGCCCTCGAGGGACTCCACGGCTCGCACGATGGGGTCGGCGAGCATGACCATCCCGGGACCTCCGCCGTAGGGCTCGTCGTCCACCTGGCGGTGCGCGCCCGTGGCATGCGCGCGGATGTCGTGCACGCGAACGTGCAGGACCCCGCCCTCGATGGCCCTGCCCAGGAGGCTCTCGCGCAGCGGGCTCTCGAAGTAGCCGGGGAAGATCGTGAGCAGGTCGACCCGCAGGCTCATGCGATCGAGTCCTCGCGGACGACCACCCGCCGCGCGGCGAGGTCGACCGACACGACGGCGTCGTGCACCGCGGGCACCAGCACGCGTCCGGCGTCGCCATCCACCGCCCACACGTCGTTGGCCGGCGCGGACAGGACCTCGGCGAGCGTGCCCAGCGGGCGGCCGTCCTCGGTCACCACCGCGCAGCCCTCCAGGTCGTGCGGCCAGTAACTCCCCTCGGGCAGCTCGGGCAGGGACTCGGGGGGGACGAACAGCCAGGTGTCGCGGAGCGCCTCGGCGGCGGTGCGGTCCTCCACGCCGTCGAAGGTGACGAGCACGCGCCCCTGGTGGGGCCGGGCGGAGCGGATCGTGAGGGTCGAGCCGTCCTGGCGCAGGAGGACCGAGCCGGGAGCGAACCGTTCGGGGACCTCGGTGTGCGCCTCGACGGCGACCTCGCCCCGAACCCCGTGCGCGCGGGTGACCCGCCCCACGGCGATGGGGCCATCCGGGGGGTTCACCCCACGATCTCGACCATGGCGTGCTCGCCGGTCTGGACGCCGGCGGCGCGCATCATCGTGCGGATCGCTCGAGCCGTACGGCCACCGCGGCCGATCACCTTGCCGCGGTCGTCGTCGGCCACGGTCAACTGGAGCACGGTCGTGCGCTGGCCGACGACCTCCTCGACGCGGACCGCGTCGGGGTCGTCAACCAGGTGCTGCGCGATGTAGACCAGGAGGTCCTTCACCTCAGGACTCCTCGCCGGCCTCCGCGGCCGCCTCGTCGGGCGCCGCCTGGGCCTCCGCCGCTTCGGCCTCGGGCTGGGATGCGGCCTCGGGCTCGGGAGCGGACTCCGGGGCCGCCTCGGGCTCGGGCTCGGGGGCGGCCTCGGGCTCGGGCGCGGACTCCTCGGGCGGCGACTCGGGTGCGGCTTCGGGCTCGGGCGCGGACTCCTCGACCGGCGGCTCGGGGGCGGCCTCCGAGGCGGACTCCTCGACCGGCGCGGCGGCGGCCGCGGCGGCCGGAGGCGCTGCGGCGGCGGCCTTCGCGGCGGCCTGCACCTTCTTCGAGGGCCGCGGCGCCTGGGGCGCCTTCGGCGCCGGGGCCGG
>JBBDTT010000043.1:0-10579 GCA_040904285.1 Actinomycetota bacterium | reverse complement strand
CCGCCTCCTGGAGCATTGGGACATCGGGCGCCCCTCGCTGGTGTTCCCGACCGACTCGATCGTGGATTTCGACCTGGAGCCGATGCTCCGGCATCACCACGAGACCGGCGCTGTGGCCACGATCGCGGCCATGACCCGGGCGCCCACCGACGTCGCCGAGAAGTACGGCGTGATGCTCACCGATCCCCAGGGGCGGATCTTCGACTTCGTCGAGAAGCCGACCCTCGCCGAGATCCGATCGCACTTCAAGGTGAAGGAGGAGAGCGAGTTCGAGCGGCTGCCGCTCCTCACCAATGCCGGGTTCTACCTGCTGGACTCCTCCCGCCTGCGCACGCTTGCGGAGGATCCCGAGGTGGCCCGCCTGCGCCGGACGCGGCTGGACTTCGGCAAGGACCTCCTGCCGTGGCTGGTCGGCAACGGCCACCCCGTCTACGCCCATCCGATCCGGCGGATGGGGGACCTCGGGAACGTCGCCGACTACGTGAACACCACCGTCGAGGTGCTCCGCGGCGAATTCGCGTCGGTCACCCGATTGATGGGGGAGCCGTTCGATCCCGAGCAGAACGTGTGGATCGCGCCCGAGAGCCTGCACCTGCGCGACGAGCTCACCGGCAAGACGCTCGCGGAGAAGCTCGCCGAGGGTCTGGTCACGATCGGGCCGGCGGTCCGCATCGGCCGCTACTGCGAGATCGGACCGGGCGTCGTGATCAGCGAGTCGAACCTCGACGACGACGTGGAGGTTCGCGAGGGGGCCTACATCAACCGCTCGCAGATCCGCGACGGCGCGATCATCGGCGCCGGCGCCACCATCCGCCAGGCCGTGGTGGGCTCGATGAGCGAGGTCCGTTCGACCCGTCGCAACCCGACCACGATCGAGCGCTTCGTGGCCCTCGGTGACGAGGTCACCGTCTACGAGGGCGCCCGCCTCTCGGACCACGTCAGCGTCTATCCCCGCCTGAAGATCCCCGCCATCCTCAAGGTCCCCCCCCACGTCGAGGTCACCGACGCCGACGACGTCCTGAAGTACCTCTAGACACCCGCCTGTTACCCTGCGCGGTCATGCGGTTCGGGCTGTCGCTTCCTCATTACGGCTACTCGTTCGGCTCCGGGGAGGAGCTGACGTGGCCCCGCGTGGCCGACGCCGCGGTCGCCGCCGAGGCCGCGGGGTTCGACTCCGTCTGGGTCTCGGACCACTTCTTCGCGAACCTCGCCCGGTACGGCGGACCGCAGGGGCCCGTCGGCACCTTCGAGCCGTTCACCGCCCTGGCCGCGATCGCAACCCGGACCCAGCGGGTCCGCCTGGGCACGCTCGTCGCGGCGGCCTCGTTCCGTCACCCCGCCCACGTGGCCAAGATGTCCACCACGATCGACCTCCTCTCCGAGGGCCGGTTCGAGCTGGGCCTGGGGGCCGGCTGGAACGAGGAGGAGTACGAGGCGTTCGGCTACGAGTTCGGCTCGGTTGGGGACCGCTTCGACGGGTTGGAGGACGCCCTCGGCGTCCTGACCCGGCTGTTCGCGGACGAGGAGCCGGTCAGCTACGAGGGCAAGGATCATCGCCTGCAGGACGCGTATCTGCAGCCCCGCCCCGTCCACCCCGGGGGACCGCCGATCTGGCTCGGCGGAAAGGGCGGGCCGCGGGGCCTTCGGCTGGCGGCGCGCTACGCGGGGGGGTGGAACACGGTCTGGCGGTGGACGCCCGAGGACTACGCGGACCTGGTCCGCCGGCTGGAGGAGGCCTGCGCCGCCGAGGGCCGCGACCCCGCCACCCTGCGGCGCTCGGTGGGGCTGTACACCCTGGTCGGGGAGGACGAGCGCGACCTCGACGCGCGGTGGCGGGCCCTGCAGCGGTGGGCGCCGGGCGAAGCACTGTCCGGAGAGCTGCTCGAGCATTACGCGAAAGGCGCCCTGGTCGGCACGCCGGAGCAGGTGCGTGAGACGGTGGCGGCCTTCGAGGCGCTCGGGGTCGAGGAGCTGATCCTGGCTCCCGCCTCGCTGCCGTTCGCCGTTCCCGACCCGTCCCAGCTCGACGTCGTGGCCGAGGTGCTGCTCGCCCGCGACTGAAGCCGATACTGGAGCGCATGGAGTTCCTCGAGGCGGCGCTCGCGGTCCTGGCCGAGGAGCGCGCGCCGCTCCACTGGACCGTGATCCAGGACCTGGCGCTGAAGCGGGGCTACCTCGATCCGTTCACCCAGAGGGACATCCGGCGGCGGCTGCTCGCCGCTCTCGCCCAGGCCGCGCGGGAGGGGACGGTTCGCAAGACCGGGACCGGCGTCTACGAGCTGCCGGAGTCCGGCTAACGGTACGCGATCTTCGAGAACTGTTCGAGCTTCTCGAAGGCGTGGCGAGCCTCGACGCGTCGAACCGTGCCCGAGCGAGCTCGCATCACGAGCGACCAGGTCGTCGCGAAGTCGCCGTGATAGCGCACTCCCCGCAGCAGGTAGCCGTCCGTGATCCCGGTGGCGGCGAAGAAGACGTCCTCGCCGGCGACCAGGTCCTCGGTAGTGAGCACCTTGTCCAGGTCGTAGCCCCCGTCCAGGAGGGCTCGCTTCTCCTCCTCGTTACGCGGATACAGCCGGCCCTGCATCGCGCCGCCCATGCACTTCAGGGCGGCCGCGGCCACCACGCCCTCCGGGGTGCCCCCGATCCCCAACAACAGATCGGGCATCGAGGAGTGATCCGCCGCGGCGATGGCGCCGGCCACGTCGCCGTCGGTGATGAAGACGATCCGCGAGCCGGCCTCCCGCACCTTCTCCACGAGCGGCTGATGGCGGTCACGCTCAAGCATGATGACGGTGACCTGCTCCACGTCCTTGCCGAGGGCCTTCGCGACCTTCCGGCAGTTCTCGCCGGCCGGGGCCTCGATGTCGATCGCGTCGGCGGCCTCGGGCCCCGCCGCGATCTTCTCCATGTAGACGGCCGCCCCGGGGAAGAACATCGAACCGCGAGCTCCCAGAGCGATGACGGACAGCGCGTTTCCCATGCCCTTCGCGGTCAAGGTCGTGCCGTCGATCGGGTCCACCGCGACATCCGCCCCCGGCCCTTCGCCGGTCCCGACGGACTCGCCGTTGTAGAGCATCGGCGCCGCGTCCTTCTCGCCCTCTCCGATGACGACCGTGCCCTCCATCGACACCGAGTCGATCATCAGCCGCATCGCGTCGACCGCGGCGCCGTCGGCCGCGAGCTTGTCGCCGCGCCCCACCCATCGGCCGGCCGCGAGCGCCGCCGCTTCGGTCACGCGCACCAGCTCCATCGCGAGGTTCCGGTCGGGCCGTCCTTCGTCTTGTGTCATCGCCTCACTCCGTCGTCAGGTCAGAGACTCGAGGATCGAGGCCGGCTCGGCGTCCTCGAACACGATCCGATTCACCGCGGCGTGGAACGGCACGTCCACGCCCGTCGCGGCGGTCAGCTTGCCCACGTCCCTCGCCGAGTCCACACCCTCCACGGTCATGCCCCGGCTGACCATCCCGTCGAGGGCCTCCCGGGGCTTCGAGCCCTCGCCCAGGAGCTCGCCGTACAGCCGGTTGCGCCCGCCGAGGCTCGTCACCAGGGTGTCCCCGAGGCCGGCGAGCCCCATCACGGTGTCGGCCGTGCCGCCGAGGGCGGTGATCAGCCGCACCTGCTCGCCCACGGCCTGGGCGAACAGGGCCGATTTCGCATTGCGGTACTCGAGGTCGCCCGAGCCCTTGGCCATGCCGTCGAGGATGCCCAGCCCGATCGCGGCCACGTTCTTGAGGACCGTGCAGTACTCGACGCCGATCACGTCGTCCGTCACGTGCACCCGATAGGCCGCCGTCTGGAACGCGTCGCGCGCGCCCTCGGCGAAGCGTCGATCCGTGCCCGCGAACACGACGGCGCTCGGGAGGCCCTCCGCGAGCTCGCCGGCCAGGCAGGGGCCGGCCACCGCGACGACGCGCGAGTGCCCCACCTCCTCGGCGTACACCTCGGACATCCGCTTGCCGGTCTCGGGCTCCAGGCCCTTGGCCAGGCTGACCGCGACCGGGTCCTCGCCGACGTCGGCCGCGACGATCTGCGCGAGCGTCCGGGCGCCGCCCGAATGCGCGCCCATCACCGCGTAGTCGGGGTTCGCGCTGGCCTCCGCGAGGTCGTCCGGACCCATGACCCGCAGGGAGTCCGGCAGGTGCTCCGGCAGTGCGGGGTGCTTGCGGTCGCCCTGCAGGGCCGGGAGGACCCGCGCATCGAACTCGCTGGCCCACAGGATGGTGTCGTTGCCCGCGCGACTCGAGTGGATCGCGAAGGCGGTGCCCATCGCGCCGGCTCCGTAGACGGTGACCCGCGCCATCAGAAGGTCAGGCTCTGCGCGCCGTTCGCCAGGTACTCGACCACGGTGGCGGCACCGACGATCTCGGCGCCCTCGATGACCTCGGTGATCCCGCGGGGCTTCGTGCAGGCCTGGCACGCCCAGACCTTGCCGCCGCCCGCGATGAACTCCGGGATCAGCTCACGCAGTGGCGCGGCGGCGGGATGTTCGACGCCGTCGGCGCCGCCCGGCGTGACCAGTCGCACCGCCTCGATCGTCAGCATGATCGCCGCCTCCTGGCCGGCGACCAGGGCGGTGTTGCCGAAGATGAACGGCAGCGTCGCCCGTTCGGCGTCCTCGGCCCCGTGCTGGGCGTGGATCAGGATCTTCGCCATCGTCGTCACTCTCCCCGTCGGATGAGCCAGCGGTCGGCTTCATGGCCTTCCGCGGCCGAGGCGACCGTGTGACCCTTCAGCCGGGCCCAGGCCTCGAGGTTGGTGCGCCCCACCGGATCGCGGGTGCGGACCTCCAGTGCCTGTCCGGGCGCGAGCCCGTCGAGGAGCGCCCCGATCTCCTTGAGGGTCGGTCCGCTGCACCCCTCGTCGCCCGCGTCGTAGAACGCGTCGGCGCCGAGCTCCGGTTCGGGCATGTCCGCATCTTCGCAGACCCCCGACGGACCGCGCCAAGCCCGGCGAGAGGCCGCGTACGATCGCGCGATGTCTCCACGCAATCTCGCCCTGCTTGTGCTCGGGGTGGTGGCGGTCGCGTTCTCGGCCATCTTCATCCGGCTCACCGAGGCGCCGCCGATGACGATCGCCCTGTACCGGAACGCGATCGCGGCCGCGCTGCTGCTGCCGTTCGCGCTTGCCCGGCACCGCGAGGAGATTCGTGCGCTCACCCGGCGACAGTGGGGACTGGCGGCGATGGCCGGCGTTCTGCTGGCCGCGCACTTCGCGACGTGGATCCCCTCGCTGGACTTCACGACCGTCGCGGCGAGCACCGTCCTGGTGACCACGCAGCCCCTGTGGGTCGCGACCCTCAGCTACCTCGTGTTCGGAGAGCGGCTCCGGCGCGGCGCGGTCATCGGCATCGCGGTGGCGCTCGCCGGGACGGCCGTGGTTTCGGGCGGCGACGTCTCGTTGTCGGGCCGGGCCGCGTTCGGCGACCTCCTGGCGATCCTCGGCGCGATCCTGGCCGCCGGCTACTTCGTAACGGGCCGGGCCCTGCGGCGGCGCATGTCGCTCCTCGCCTACGTGAGCATCTGCTACTCGGTGTGCGCGCTGGTCATGATCCCCGTCGTGGCCGCCTCCGGGCAGCCGTTCATCGGGGTGCGCGCGGTGGACTGGGGGCTCCTCCTGCTCATGGCGCTCGTCCCGCAGATCCTCGGGCACACGGTCTTCAACTACCTCCTCGGTGACGTCGAGGCCACCGTGGTGGCGATCGCGGTGATGGGAGAGCCGGTCGGCGCCACCCTGCTCGCCCTCGGGTTCTTCGGCGAAACGCCGCCGTGGACGGCCGCGGCCGGCGGCGCGCTGATCCTCGCCGGCGTGTACGTGGCGATCACCGCTCAGGCCCGGGCGCGGCGAGCAACGCTGCCCGCGCCGGTCGAGTAACTAGGATTCGGTCGTGGCCAAGCCGAGGGCGGCCGTGGACATCCGCAACGTCCAGGTCATCAAGCACGACCGGGGGTTCTTCCTGGCCGACGAGTTCGGCGACGTCCCCCCCGACAACTCGGCGGCGCTCGGCCTCTACTACCGCGACACCCGCTACCTGTCGACCCTCGAGCTGACCCTCGACGACCTCCGCCCGCTGCTGCTGCACTCCTCACCCGAACGCAACTATCGCCAGATCGTCGAGCTCGCCTATCCCATCTCCGTGATCTCGCCGGACGGGATCGAGGAGAAGGACAACATCTCGCTGTCACGCAACCGCGTGCTGGCGGACTCCCTCCTGGAGCGGGTCCGCCTGTCGAACTACGGCGGCACCGAGCGGACCCTCACCCTGCGTGTCGAGTTCGGGGCGGACTTCCTCGACATCTTCGAGGTCCGTGGATGGGCTCGAGAGCGCCGGGGCCAGACCCAGCGCTCGATCGTCGAGCGCAGCCGGGTGGTGCTGTCGTACCGGGGCGTCGACGGGCTGGTCCGCTCGACCACGCTCCGGTTCTCGCCGGCGCCCGCCGAGCTCACCGAGTCCATGGCCACGTTCGAGGTCACCCTCGCCCCCGGCGAGGCCACCGACATCGACCTGGAGATCACCCCGGCCGAGGGCGAGGAGTCGCGGCGCCGGCTGCCGTTCCGCGAGGCCGTGGAGACGCTCGAGCGCGAGTACTCGCAATGGCGCAAGCGATGCACGCGCTTCAAGACGAGCCACCTGCAGCTGTCGCAGTACCTCGACCGCGCGGTGCTCGATCTCCGGATGCTCCAGTCGACCGACGAGGAGGGCGAGACGTTCATCGACGCCGGCGTCCCCTGGTACTCGACCCTGTTCGGCCGCGACAGCCTGATCACGGCGTACCAGGTCCTCGGCGTGAACTCCGACCTGGCGTGGGGGACCCTTCGCGGACTCGCCGCGCTGCAGGGCAAGGAGGTGGACGAGTGGCGCGACGAGGAGCCCGGCAAGATCCTGCACGAGGTTCGCGTCGGCGAGCTCGCGAAGGCCGGTGAGATCCCGCACACGCCCTACTACGGGTCGATCGACTCGACCCCGCTTTGGATCGCCGTCCTGGCGAGCGCGTACTTCTGGACCAACGACCTCGACAGCGTGAAGGAGCTGTGGCCCACCGCGCTGGCGTGTCTGGAGTGGATCGACACGTACGGCGACATCGACGGGGACGGGTACGTCGAGTACGCGCGCAAGTCCTCCAAGGGGCTGGCGAACCAAGGATGGAAGGACAGCCACGACGCGGTGGTGTTCCCCGACGGGACGCTGGCCGAGGCGCCGATCGCCCTCGTCGAGGTCCAGGGCTACGTGTACCTCGCGAAGATCCGCATGGCCCGCCTGGCCCGCGACCTCGGTGAGACCCAGCTGGCCGAGCGCCTCGAGGGCGAGGCGAAGGACCTGAAGGAGCGCTTCAACCGCGACTTCTGGATGGAGAAGGAGGGCTACTACGCGCTCGCCCTCGACGGGAAGAAGCAGCAGGTCCCGGTGGTGACCTCCAATCCCGGCCAGTGCCTGTGGGCCGAGATCGTGGACGAGGACAAGGCGCCGCGCGTCGCGCGCAAGCTCCTCGGCCGCGGGCTGTCGAGCGGGTGGGGGATCCGGACGCTGTCTGCGCAGCACGGGCCGTTCGACCCGATCGGCTACCACACGGGGACGGTGTGGCCGCACGACAACGCGCTCATCGCCCACGGGCTGAAGCGCTACGGCCTGGATCGCGAGGCGATGCAGGTCGTCGATCAGCTGTCCGCCGCGGGCATGTTCTTCCCGCTGGCCCGCTACCCCGAGCTGTTCTGCGGGTTCTCCGCGGATGACGTGCCCGTGCCGGTGCAGTACCCGGTGGCGTGCAGTCCGCAGGCGTGGTCGAGCGGTGCGCCGTTCCTGATGCTTCGCACCTACGGCGGGATCACGGCCGACGCGCCGAAGGGCGTCCTCAACCTGATCCGCCCGCGGCTGCCCTCATGGCTGCAGAGCATCGACGTGCAGGGCATGCGCGTGGGCGGCACGCGGATCGACCTCAGCTTCACCCAGGCCGACGACGTGACCGCGACCCAGGTCCCCCGCAAGGAAGGCGACCTCGACGTCCTGATCCGCCACTAGGCGGAGGCGGGGGTGATCTACGCGGCGTAGCCGAGGACGATCAGGCTGGCGGCGCCGAGGCTGGTGAGCGAGCCGTCGTCGGCGATGCCGAACAGGAACGAGAGCTTCGGCTGGGCGCCCGAGGCGCGGAGGTCACGGATCCCCTCACGCAATGCACGGACCGCGTCCCAGGGGTGGCCGGGGGTCACGTTCACGGTCAGGATGCCGGACGCGGAACGGGCAACCGTGCGGGCGGTGGTGCCGTTCACAGCGGGCTCCTTCCTCGCGGCGCGTCCGAAGTTCGGATCTCAAACTGGGCGCGTCGGGCATTCCTTTCGACGCCTCGCGCTGGCTATCCTTGTCCGCCCCGTCATTTCGCCGAGTGACCTTCGTTACACCCGAAAGGAACCCGGATGGACTTCGAGCTCAACCCCGAGCAGGAGATGGTCCGCAAGACCGCCCGCGAGTGGGTGGACAAGGAGGTCGTGCCGCGGGCCCGCGAGTCCGACCGCGAGGAGCATCTGGACCCCGAGATCGTGCGCCAGCTCGGGGAGCTCGGGTTCCTCGGCGCGGTCATCCCCGAGGAGTACGGCGGCATGGGCCTGGACAACCTGTCCTACTGCCTGATCATCGAGGAGCTCGGCCGGGGCGACTCGAGCGTCCGCGGCGTGGTCTCCGTCAACGTCGGCCTGGTCGGCAAGACCATCCTGAAGTGGGGAACCGAGGAGCAGAAGCAGGAGTGGCTGCCCCAGCTGGCGAGCGGCGAGTCCCTGAGCTGCTACGGCCTGACGGAGCCCGAGGTGGGCTCGGACGCCGGCAACCTGAGGTCGAAGGCCGTGCGGGACGGTGACGACTGGGTCATCACCGGCCAGAAGCTGTTCATCACGAACGGCAACACCGCGAAGCTCGCGCTGATCTTCGCCCGCAGCGGGGGCGAGGGCCCGAAGGGCATCACCGCCTACCTCGTGCCCACCGACGCGAAGGGTTTCTCGTCGACCTACGTCAAGGGCAAGCTCGGCCTGCGCGCCCAGGACACGGCTGAGCTCCACCTCGACGGCGTGCGTGTGCCGGACTCGGCCCGCCTCGGTGACGAGGGCGCCGGGTTCAAGGTCGCGATGTCCGCGCTCGACAACGGGCGTATGTCGCTCGCCAGCGGATGCGTCGGGATCGCGCAGGGCTCACTCGAGGCGAGCATCGCGTACGCCAAGGAGCGCCACGCGTTCGGCAAGCCCATCGCCGCCTTCCAGCTGATCCAGGAGCTGATCGCCGACACCGCAGTCGAGACCGACGCGGCCCGCCTGCTGGTCTGGCGCGTCGCGGCGCTCGCCGACGCCCACAAGCCGCACACCCTCGAGTCGAGCTTCGCGAAGTACTTCGCCAGCGAGGTCGCCGTCCGCGCCGCGAACGCCGCGGTCCAGGTCCACGGCGGGTTCGGCTACGTCGACGAGTACCCGGTCGGCAAGTACCTCCGAGACGCCCGCGTGACGACCCTCTACGAGGGCACCAGCCAGATCCAGAAGCTGATCATCGGCCGCGCCCTGACCGGCGAGAGCGCGTTCACCTAGATCGATGGCCGGGATCGACCTGCACGCGCACACGCGGTACTCCGACGGGACGTTCGAGCCCGCGGAGACCGTGCGCCTGGCCGTGGAGCGCGCGCTCGACGTCCTGGCCGTCAGCGACCACGACACGACCGAGGGCCTGGACGAGGTCGCCGAGGCCGCGAAGGGGACGGGACTGGAGCTCGTCCCCGCGACCGAGTTCTCGACCGTCTTCGAGGGCGGCAGCATCCACGTCCTCGCGTACTGGATCGACGTCGCGAACGGTGAGTTCCAGGACGAGCTCGCCCGGCTGAAGGACGACCGCGAGTGGCGGGCTCAGGAGATCGTGAAGAAGCTCCAGGGGATGGGCCACGACATCGACTACGCCCGCGTACGCGAGCTGGCCAGCGGCAGCGTCGTGGCCCGGCCCCACATCGCGCAGGCCATGGTCGAGGCCGGGATCGTCGAGGCCTACGAAGACGCGTTCACCGAGGACTTCATCCTCGACGGAGGCAAGGCCTACGTCGAGAAGCACGCCCTGCACCCGGTCGACGCGCTCGCCCTCATCCACCGCGCGGGCGGCGTCTGCGTGATCGCGCACCCGGGGATGTGGTCGGACGCCGACCCCGTCCCCGACGCCCTCATCCAACGCATGGCCGAGGAGGGCCTCGACGGGATCGAGGCCGACCATCCCGATCACCCCGAGGAGACGCGCGCTCGATATCGCGAGATGGCCGGGCGGTTCGGCCTGCCGTTCACCGGTTCCAGCGATTGCCACGGGACCCGCTACGACCCCGTCCGCCTGGGCACCGTGACGACACAACCCGAGGAATTCGCCAAACTGAAGGCACGCGCCGGCCGCTGAGCCGGCCCCTCCCGGGAGGCGAACCACCGTGACCCAGGCCCGTACCCGCAAGCCCAAGTCGGATCCCCGAGTCCTCGAGTCGTTCAACCCCGCGACCGGCGAGGTGATCGCCGCCGTCGCGGCCACCGCGCCCGAGGACGTCGAGGCCCTCGCCCTCGAGACCGCGCGCATACAGGACGG
>JBBDTT010000042.1:0-10588 GCA_040904285.1 Actinomycetota bacterium | reverse complement strand
GGCGGCCGACGTCTCCCGGAGCTTCGCGAGCATCTCGGCGGAGTCGTCGGCGTCCCACCGCTCGAGCACCCTGCCGTCCTCGAAGTGCATGACCGTGATGCCGGTGATGGCGATGTCCGTGCCCGTGGCCGGGATGCCCATGAGGTCCCCGGTGTGGCGCGCGGTGACCACGTACCGCGCGCAGAGCCGCTCGCCCTCACCGAAGGACTCGTGGATGGTGAGCACCAGGTCGGACGTCGCCGCGAAAAAGCCCCGGTACATTCCGGCCACCGCGGTCAGGTCCGGGAAATCGTAGGCGCCAGCGTGCAGCGAGAGCGAGGGGTCGTACAGCCGCAGGTACCCCTCGACGTCACCGGCGTTCCACGCCTCGACCGCCCGCGTCAGGACGGCGTCGTTCTCCTCGAAACCCATCCAGAACCTCCTCCTGAAGGGGCTGCGGGGGGGGCGGGGCGCCGCTGACGCGGCGCCCAGGCCCCGCTTGGCGTCAGTGTCCGGGCTCCTCCAGGAACCGCATCCCGTTCTTCTCGAAGATCCCGATGATGCGCTCCATGTCGAGGTCGTCCTCGGCTGGCTCGGGCTCGGTGGCCGGGATCCCGGCCTCCCGGAAGAGCCCGTCGCGGTTTTGCGGCGAGATCCAAAGCCAGCGCCCCGGGCCCGACTCGCCGAACCGCAGCGCGTGGGGAACGCCCTTCGGCAGGAACGCCAGCGAGCCGGGCTCGCCCTTGAACTCCCGGTCGCCACACGTCACGACGACCTCTCCCTCCAGGTAGTAGTGCACCTCGTCCTCGGTGTCGTGGACGTGGAGGGGCACCTCCCAGCCCGGCGGGTTCTCGAGCTCGTACACGTTGGGGCCCTTGATCGTGCCTTTGGCGCCGACCGCCCAGTACGCCTCCCCCTCTCCGGGGAGGTTGATGTATCCCGTCGCCGTCATGACGGCCTCCTTTCCTCTCGGGCGCTCATCTGGTGACCGTCCGGGGCGACCGGACGACCCGTCCATCGAGCACGATCAGGACCGGCTCCTCCAGCGCGGCCGGATCCTCCAGCGGGTCGTGCTCGAACGCGACGAGGTCCGCGGGAGCGCCGGCCTCCATCCCGGGAAGCCCGAGGAACGTTCGAGCACGCCACGAGGCGGCTCCGAGTGCGTCCTCGGCCGGCATCCCGGCGTCGCGCAGGGCCCGCACCTCGCGGCGAACCAGGCCGTGATCGACGAGCCCGGCGTCGGTGCCGGCATACACCTGCACCCCCGACTCCCACGCCGTGCGGACCGTCGCCGGGTGGCGGCGGAGCGCCTCGGCGGCGCGCTCGACCTCCTCGGCCGGGGCGCCGAACATCCCCAGGATCTCCGGCCAGTTCTCCAGCCCGGAGAGGGTCGGGACGAGCGCCGTGCCCTTCCTGGCCATCTCGGCCGCCTGGTCGGCACGAAGCATCACCCCGTGCTCGATGGCGTCGAATCCCGCGTCGACGGCGGCCCCGATCGTGTCGGGGAGGAACGCGTGGATCGTGACCCGTCCTCCCAGGGCGTGGACGCGACGGGACACCTCGGCCAGCGTCTCGGGACGGAACCTGGACAGGATCCCTCCGCCCGGGACCGGGAAATCGCCGATCAGCTTGACCCATCCCCCGCTGGCACGGAACTGTTCCTCGGCCGCCTCCGGGATGCGTTCCTCGGGCAGCTCGATCTGACCGTGCTCGGGGAACATGCCGCCGGGCACGGCGAGGAATCGACCGGCCGTGAACGTCCGGGGCAGGCCCTCGGCCGGGCCGATCCCGGGCGGGGTCGGGCCGCCGGGGTCGCGCACGGCGAGCACCCCGGCGTCGAGGTGCGCGCGGGCGTTCGCCCGGGCCTTGTCCTCCCACGACCCGTCCGGCGCCGGTCCCGCGAACGGCAGGTGGGCGTGGGCATCGACCAGCCCGGGGAGGAGGTAGGCCCCCTCGAGCACGGTCGTGACGTCGGCCCCGCCCGCGTCCTCGGCGATGACGCCGTCCACCACGAACACGTCGCGGTCTCGCCGCTCGGGGAGCACGGTCGCTCGGATGTGCAGGTTCATGCGCTCCTCCTTCGGTTCGGCCGCCGCTCGGCGGCGCGCAGGAGGCCACGGAAGCCCTCCCGCAGGTTCGGGACGCGCATCCGCAGGGCGGCGGCGCGCAGGACGGGGACTCTCAGGACGGCCAGGTGACCCGGGAGGGCGCTCGCGCGGGTGGCGCGGAACGTGTACGTCAGCCGGCAGCCGCCGGGAAGCCGCTCGATCTCGTATCGATGCACGACCGTGAGGTCCGCCCGCGCCCCCGACCGGGCCAGCTCCCAGGACGAGTCCGTGACGAACTCGAAGGACGCCGGTGGCGTGGCCTCCGTCACGACAGACCGATCCGTCGAGCGAACCCTCCGGCCCTCGCCGGCGCCCTCGAACTCAGTGCCCACGATCGCCGAGCCGGCGAGCAGCTCGTACACGGCCTCGGGGCTCGCCGAGGTAGCGGCCGAACGCTGCCCCACCAGCGGTCGCCGCAGGACGTTGGTCCGCAACCCCGTGCGCATCGCCCACCTCCCGTCGCGATCCATCGGTGGTGAGTGTGCGAGGTGCGCTCGCGGAAAGGATGGGGAACGTTCCCTATTTCGCCGCCCGAACCTCCGCGTGGCGCACGGCGTAGGCGGCGGCCTCCTGCCGGCTCCGGAGCTGGAGCTTCGACAGCACGCTACTGACGTGGTTCCCGGCGGTCTTCGTGCTGATGTACAGGCGGGCGCCGATCTCGGGGTTCGACAGACCCTCCCCCAGGAGCCCGAGCACCTCTCGTTCGCGGGCGGTGAGCAGGCCGAGGAGCTTCGGCCCGGTGCGGGCAGGGCCGCCCAGCTCCCGGACCACCCGGGCAGCGCGGTCCGCCTCGCGCGCCGCACCCACGCGCTCGAAGGCCTCGACGGCGAGGCGCGACTCCCGGAGAGCGACCTGAGGTTCCTCGTCGCGCAGCGCCAGGGCGAGCTCCACCCGGGCGTGCGCAGCGTCGAGCGGCATCTCCAGGGCGACGTACGCCTCCAACGCCGCCTCGAGGTGGACCCGCGCCTCGTGGTCCCCGCGGGTCCGGGCCACCCGTCCCGCGGCGAGCGAGGCCGCAGCCCGTACCCGGGGGTGCCCAGTTTCCTCGGCGATCGCCCCGACCCGTAAAGCGGTCGTCGCGGCCGCGGCCGGATCCCCGGCGTCGAGCTGGACCTCGACCAGGCTCGCCAGGAACGCGACGGCGGCGACCGTGTCGCCCATCCGGTTCACCTGGCGGAGGAGCAGCGCGGCCGCGACCGCGTGCTCGCCCCGGGCCCGGTGGATCGCCACCAGCCCCCGCAGGCTCTCGGGGAGGTCCTCGTAGCCCTGGAGGAGCCGCTCCGCCTCCTCGATCCGACCCTGCATCACACGGAGCTCGGCGAGCCTGGCCGCGGGGTGGACGCACCGCGATCGGTGTCCGGTTCCCTCGAGCCCCTGGAGCGCGAAGACCAGGCACTCCTCGACCATGGCCAGGTCCCCGGTGGCCCGGAAGAACTCGGCACCGCACGTTCCGCAGAACGAAAGCAGCGCGCCGTGGGGGTTCCGGGCCAGGTATCCGTTGACGACGTCGTTCCACTGCATCAGCCGGCCCAGCTCGCCCGACTCCTCGCACGCGAGCGTGACTACGCAACACACGTCCCCGAACGCGAGGGGGTCGGCGACCTCGCTTCCGGTGATCGCCGTCATCGCCTCGTCCAGGGAAGCCACGCCGCGCTCGACCTCGCCGGCCAGGAGGAGGGCCCGGCCGAGCAGGGCCAGGGCAGACGCCTCGAGGTCCGTGTCCTCCGACGCCCGGGCGACGGCCAGCGCGCCCTCGGCCCGGGCCCGCATCTCGGAGGGCTCCGTCGCCCGGCTCCCCCGGGTCAGCTCCAGCCAGCCGCGCTCGGGTCCCGTCCCGGCGTCGCGGAGCAGCCCCTCGGCCCGGGCCAGCCACCCGTTGCCGGCGGCCGCGTTGCCGACGGCCTCCACGTATTCCCGGGAGATCCACAGGGCGATACGCGCCGCGGCGGCCCGGTCGCCGCGCCGGCGAAGCATCGCGTACGCCCGTTCGCGGTGGTGGATGGCGCCGTCGACGTCCCCGAGCCACCACAGCGCCCGGGCGAGACCGTCCAGGGCCTCGGGTGCGTCCCCAGCGGCGTCGACCGCGGCCTGGAACCCCTCCCGTGCGCGCTCGAAATCCCGCTCGCGGAGGGCATCCTCGGCGCGAGCGATCGTGTCGGCCGGGTCCTTGCGGGTCATCCCCGCATCATGGCACCCGGTCCGGTTCGGCCGCGCGGGCCCGGCGCTCGAACACGTTGTCCCGGTGAGGGTGTCGTCGAAGTACCAGGCAGCGCAGGCCCTCGAGCAGGTAGAGCACGGCGAACACGACACCGCCGCGGGTCCATTGCCGGACGTGCGCGCCCTCGTGGCGGCGGACCGGCGGCGAGAGCGGTCCGTGCGAGGTGATGACCTGTCCGAGGGTGATCGCGTTGTAGCCGCGGGCATTCAGGAAGGCGGCGAACCCCCGGGTCGACTCGAAGACCAGGGCATCGCCGTCACGCCGGGGCTTGGCCAGCGACCCGAACCCGGCGGCGAGCCCCAGCACCGTCCCCGGCAGCGCCCACAGGACTCGGGCAAGGGCAAGCATTCGTGAGGTCAGTCGATCAGACATCCCTGCTGAAATGCAGACAGGGTCACGGGTTGCGAGGAGGACACCGTCCAGGTATCGAGACGCAATTCCACACTGCCGGTCGACGGTACGGGACCACCGAAGTGGAGGATTCCCGTCAAGGACTGCCCGTCCGGGACAGTGCTACTGGTCCACGAAGGCTGATCCAGCGACGTGTTGCCTATACGGAGGCTCGCTTTGGCCGGACCGCGAATGATGATTTCGTCAGGAATCTGCGCAAGCGGGGACACCTTAAACGTTACGGAAGGAAAGCCCCCTTCGGTCGTCGCCTCGATGATCCTCGCCTCACCGCCGATGAAATCGAAGCGTTCCCCAACCAGGGCTTCCAGCGAGGCAGACCGGATTCGTGCCAGGTTTTCGACGAACCAATCCAGGCGGCCCGATACCTCAACGCGTGAAGGCACCTCAGGCACGTTCATCGAGACTGATTCAGCGCCCACGCTGAGCGAGCGAACGGCGAGGGCCCTCTCCTGTACGTAGGCGTTGGCCTCCGTCGCATGCACCCATAGCTCGGTATCGAAGCCGAGGTTCTTCAGAGGCCCGCCCGAATTCACGGCGTACTCCGTGCGCAGGAACAGAAAGTCGTTCTCCTTATCGTAGGTGCAGGTGAGAGCGCGACCCACGAAGACCTGATCCGCCGCCTCGGATGGGAAGGGGGCAGGGAGTCGAGCTCCTCCCCCACACGCAGCGGGTAGGAGCGAGAGAGCCGTAATCGCGATCTTGCTACCGCGCCGCATTCGAGACCTCGGCCCACCGGGTCAGCGCCTCCCTGGCGGCCTTGGAATCGATGGCCTCGGCGGCCTGGGAGAGCCCCTCCTCGAGCGACGCCGCGCGGCCGGCGACGTGGAGCGCCGCCGCGGCGTTGAGCAGCACGATGTCCCGGGCCGGCCCGAGCTCGCCGTCCAGGACCCAGTACGCGATCGTCACGTTGCGCTCGACGTCGCCACCCAGGAGGTCCTCCGCCGCGGCCGGGGCCAGCCCCAGCGCGGCCGGGTCCACTGTCGTCTCCGAGGCCGTCCCGTCGCGGACGTCGACCACGGCCGACGGGCCGGTCGTGGTCAGCTCGTCCAGGCCATCGTGGCCGCGCACGACCATGGCCCGCGTCCCGCGCGCGGCCAGCACGCCGGCGAGCTTCGGCTGCATCCGTGGGTCGCTCACCCCCACCACCTGCGCCACCGGGCGGGCCGGGTTCGTGAGGGGACCGAGGAAGTTGAAGACCGTGGGGATGCCCATCTCCCGCCGGGGAACGGCGGCGTGGGCCATCGCGGGGTGGAACACCGGCGCGAACATGAACCCGATCCCCGCCTCCTCGATGCACCGGGCCACGCCGGCGGCGTCGAGGTCGATCTTCACGCCGAGGGCCTCGAGCAGGTCCGCCGATCCGCACCGCGACGACGCGGCCCGGTTCCCGTGCTTGGCCACGCGGGCCCCGGCGCCGGCCACGACGATCGCGGCGATCGTGGACACGTTCAGCGTGCCGGCGCGGTCCCCGCCGGTCCCGCACGTGTCGACCACGGGCCCGCTGGTCGGCACCGGGACCGCCCGGTCGAGCATGGTGCGGGCCAGGCCCTCGATCTCCTCGGCGGACTCACCCTTGGCCCGCAGGGCCACCACGAACGCCGCGACCTGGGCGGGGGTGGCCTCGCCGTCCATGATCGCCCCCATGGCCCCGGCGGCCTCGTCGGCGGACAAGTCCTCGCCCGCGAGGAGCCGGGTGAGCAGCGGCGGCCAGAGCTCGGACATGCAGGGTCAGGGGGCCGGCGTCTCGGCGCCGTGCCAGCCGCCGAAGCCGAAGTCGCCGGCCGCGATCGCGCGGCCCATGATCAGCCGCTGCACCTGGTTGGTCCCTTCCACGATCTGGAGCTGCTTGGCGTCGCGGTATGCCCGCTCGACGGGGTGGTGCATCGAGTAGCCCCGCGCGCCCAGGATCTGGATCGCGTTGGTCGCGACGCGCTCCGCGACCTCTGAGGGGTAGGCCTTGGACGTCGCGAGCACCCCGGCGTGGTCCACGTCGATCTCGCCGCGATCGACCTTCCACGCCGCCCGGTACGTGAGGAGCCGGGCGGCCTCGATCTCCATCGCCATCTCGGCCAGGGTGAACATCACCCACTCGTGGCGGATGATCGGCTGGCCGAAGGTCTCACGCTGCGTCGCGTAGGCCCGGGCGTACTCGAAGGCGCCCTCGGCGAGGCCGATCGCCCGGGCCCCGATCACCGGGCGCATCGAGTTCAGGCCGTGCATCGCAATCTTGAACCCCTCGCCCTCGGCCCCGATGCGGTTGCCCTCCGGGACGTGCGCGCCCTCGAACCGCACCTCGCCGGACTCGACGCCGCGGACGCCCATCTTCGGCGTCGGCGGCCCGAGCGTGACGCCGGAGGTGTCGCGGTCCACGACGAAGCACGAGGTCGACTCGCCGGTCTTCGCGAAGATCGTGTAGAAGCCGGCCTCCAGGTACTGGCTGACCCACGACTTCACGCCATGCAGCCGGTAGCCGTCGCCGTCGCGCTCGGCCCGGGTCGCGATGCTCGCCACGTCGGAGCCGGCCCCGGGCTCGGTGAGGCCGAACGAGCACACCACCTCGCCGCGCGCCGCCGCGCCGCCGTAGCGCGACCGTTGCTCGTCCGAGCCGCCGAGCATGATCGGCGCCGTCGCCAGCCGCGACAGGGTCAGCACCAGCCCCGTGGCGGCGCAGTACTTGGCGACCTCCTCCACGGCCAGGACGAGGCCCAGCGTGCCGAGGCCGAGGCCCCCGACGTCCTCGGGGAAGCACGCCGCGAACAGGCCCGCGCCGCGCATGGCCTCGACGCCCTCGTGGGGATAGCGGGGGTGCGCGTCGACCTCCGCAGCATGTGGTGCGACCGACGCCTCGGCCACGGCACGGGCTCGGTCCCGGAGGTCCCGGTGAGCCGGGGAGAGCTCGAAGTCCATCAGCGTGGAGGGCCCGGAGGCGGGCTCAGCGCAGCGCCCACACGAGGGCGCCCACGATCAGCACGACGGCCGCGATGAGCATGAGGATGTCGCCCTTCCTGGCCCTGCCCGGCTGCATCGCGTTGAAGCCCATGCGCTACGCCCCGTTCGCCGCGCCGGCCGGCTCGGGGAGCCGGTAGTAGGAGCGGAACGTGTTCTCGGACAGCCAGTAGATGTGCTGCTGCACGGTCGAGGCGAACGTGCGAGCCTCGGCCTCGTCGGCGCACGCGCGATCGAACACCCGCTCGCCGGAGGCGTCGAGGATCTCCACCTTCCAGCCGTCGGCTCCGGTCACGTGGACGGTGTAGCGGTTGTCCCCCCGCTCGCTCATCCGGTCCTCGCCGGGTTCGCCCCGCGGATGCGCCCCAGGACGGCGATCGGCTCGGCCAGCACGGCGTCCTCGACCAGGACCAGGTCGCCGTGCATGTCGGCGATCGCCTCGAGCGCCTCGACCAGGACCGTCCCCGCGACCTCCGCCCGGGCGAGGGCGTCGGTGAGCAGCGCCGTGTACTCGGCGTTGAACGGCTTCCCGTCCCAGGGGCAGTGGCCTCCGTTGTCGACGATCTGCTGGACCAACACCTCGCGGCCGCAGACGCTGTGCACACCCTTGATCTTCACGCGGTCTCCTTGGCTTGGATGTCGGGGTTTCGGTTGCGCTGCACCAACCCGATGACGGTGTCGGCCAGGGCGAAGGGGTCCACCGGCTTGGTGAACCACGCGTCCGCGCCGGACCACTGCGCGAGCCACCAGTCCTGCTCGCGGTCGAGCAGGATCACGATCCCACCCGGGAACGGTTCCGCCGCGCCGCGAAGGTCCTTGGCCAGCGCGAACGCCCCGGCCCGGCTGCTCGATTCCTCGGCGACGACGATGTCCGGCAGCTCCCGCCACGCCCTGCGGATGCCCTCGACGCCGTCGGCCGCCTCGAAGAACATTGTGGGCTCGGCCAGGGCGCGCTCCACGCTCGCGACGGCGACCGCCATGAGCTCGCGCATCTTGGGATCCGAGGAGACCAGCAGGACCTTCACCGGGCGCATTCTACGTGGCCCTGCGATTCGGGCCGTGCTAGCGTCCCCGGCGGCCGTGCCCCAGCCCTTCCCCGAACGGCACGAACAGAGAGGTCCGCGTGGTCAAGCTCTACCAGCAGGCAGTCGCCGAGTTCGTCGGCGCCTTCGCCCTCATCTTCATCGGCGCGGGGACGCTCATCACCCTTCCCCTGTCGGTCCCCCAGAACCAGGCGGACGCGGCCGGACTGGTCGCCGCCGCGCTCGCGCACGGCCTGGTGATCGGCGTCATGGTCGCCGCGCTGGGCCACATCTCGGGGGGCCACTTCAACCCGGCCGTGACCGTCGGCGTGTGGGTGGCCGGAAAGATCGAGTCGGCCCGGGTCGTCGTCTACATCGTCAGCCAGCTGGCGGGGGCCACCGCCGCGGCGCTCCTGCTGCGCTTCGCCCTCCCCGAGCAGCTGTGGCGGTTCACCGCCCTCGGCACCCCCGCCGTCCAGACCCGGATCGTGTCCGACGCCAAGGCGCTGCTGATCGAGGGCATGCTCACCTTCTTCCTGGTGTTCGTGGTCTTCGCGGTCGCGGTGGACGACCGGGGCGCGTTCTCGAAGGTCGCCGGGCTGCCGATCGGCCTGGTGATCACGTTCGACGTCTTCATGGGGGGCGCGCTCACCGGCGCCGCGATGAACCCGGCCCGCCACTTCGGCCCCGCCCTGGTGGGCGGCGGGTTCACCACCAACGCGTGGATCTACTACGTCGGACCGCTCGCGGGCGGCGTGCTGGCGGCGGTCATCTACTACTTCGTGTTCCTGCGAAGCCGCGAGGTCGCCGCCCAGCGCGAGGACACCCCCGTCGGAGGCGGCCCCGACAACGCCTAGTACTTGGGCTTGGCCTCTGGGCCACGCCAGGGGTGGCCGATCGTGTGCGACCAGCAGTTCGGACCGGGGTTGTAGGCGGACAGCTTCACGCCGCATTCATCGCACTGACGGCCGTCCGCCTGCCGCTTCGGGGCGTCGGCCTTCGAGTCGCTCGAGACCCGGTCTGCTCGTCGTGCCATCGCATCCTCCGGGGGAAGGTCGGAGGGGGAGCCACCTCGGCTAGGCGGTGACCTCCCACGTGTCGCCCGAGTTGAGGAGCTTCTCCAGGTCGCCGCGCCCCTGCTTCACCTGGGCGGCCGCCAGCTGCCGTTCCATCTCGACGTCGTACACCGGCCGGGCCACGTCGCGGAAGACCCCCAGCGGTGTGGGGCCGGTGGGCTGGTGCGAGAGCCGGGACAACGCGAAGGCGAGGGCCGGGTTCTCGGCGTGCTCGTCGTGGACGAGGAGGTTCTCCTCCCCCACCTCGGCCACCTCGACGATCTTCACGCCGCCGTTGCCGTCGGAGGCCACGCCCTGGGCCCGGTCGGGCCCGAACGTGATCGGCTTGCCGTCCTCGAGCCAGATCTGGTTGACGATCTTGGTCTCCTTGCCGGTGAGCGCGATGAACTGGTCGTCGTTGAAGACCGGGCAGTTCTGGTAGATCTCGATGAACGCGGAGCCCTCGTGCTTCGCCGCCCGGAGCAGGATCTCGGTGAGGTGCGGCTTGTCCACGTCGAGGGCCCGGGCCACGAAGGTGGCCTCCGAGCCCAGCGCGAGCGACACGGGGTTGAAGGGGTAGTCGATCGAGCCGTAGGGGGTGGACTTCGTGACCGTCCCGACGTTCGAGGTAGGCGAGTACTGGCCCTTGGTCAGCCCGTAGATCTCGTTGTTGAACAGCAGGACCACGAAGTTCACGTTGCGCCGCAGCGCGTGGATCAGGTGGTTCCCCCCGATCGACAGGCCGTCGCCGTCGCCGGTCACGACCCACACCGACAGCTCGGGACGGCTCGTGGACAGGCCCGTGGCGAGCGCCGGCGCGCGCCCGTGGATCGAGTGGAACCCGTACGT
>JBBDTT010000041.1:0-10719 GCA_040904285.1 Actinomycetota bacterium | reverse complement strand
TGATGGAACCATCATCAAGTGATGTATCCTCCATCCATGAAGCGGCTCCAGATCAGCATCGAGGAGGACCTCGACGACGCCCTCGCCGTCGAGGCGGTCCGCCGCAGGACCTCGAAGGCCGCGCTCATCCGCGAGCTGGTCCGCCAGTGGATCGGAGGGCGGTCGCCGGAGGCCGACCCGATGCGCTCGTTGATCGGCGACATCGACGACGACGCCGGCGACATCGACGACGTCGTCTACGGCACGTGAGGTTCGTCGACACCTCCTTCTGGATCGGGCTCCGGTTTCGCCGGGACCGCCGTCACGAGGACGCTCGGGAGCTGTGGGAGGCCGGGCCGGGGGCCCTGCTCACGTCCAACCACGTCATGGGCGAGACGTGGACCTTCCTGGTGCGGCGAGCGGGGCATCCCGCCGCGCGGGAGTTCCGCGACGCGGCGCTTCGGCTGTCGAGCCTGACCATCCAACAGGTGGACGAGGGGCTCGAGGAGGAGGCATGGCGATGGCTGGCGAGGCATGACGAGCGTCTGTATTCCTTCGTGGACGCCACGAGCTTCGCGACCATGCGCCGGCTCCGGATCCGGGAAGCGCTGGCCTTCGACGGCGACTTCACCGCAGCCGGGTTCGTGGAGGTCCGTCCCGGCTGAGCGGGCCGAGCCCGGTACCCTTGTAAGCGGCGTGACCGAACCCTCCCGCATCCGCAACCTGTGCATCGTGGCGCACATCGACCACGGCAAGTCGACGCTGGCCGACCGCTTCCTGGAGCTGACCCATGCCGTGTCCGCCCGGGACATGCGAGAGCAGTACCTGGACCGCATGGACCTGGAGCGCGAGCGGGGGATCACGATCAAGGCCCAGGCCGTCCGCCTGGACTTCGGCGATCACGTGATCAACCTGATCGACACGCCCGGCCACGTGGACTTCACCTACGAGGTCTCGCGCTCGCTGGCCGCGTGCGAGGGCGCGATCCTGCTCGTCGACGCGGCGCAGGGGATCGAGGCCCAGACCCTCGCCAACTTCCACCTGGCCCGCGACGCCGGCCTGACGATCGTGCCGGCCGTGAACAAGGTCGACCTCCCCGCGGCCGATCCCGAGGGGACCATGACCGAGCTGGCCGAGCTGCTGGGCATCGATCCGGACGACGTCCTGCGGATCTCGGCCAAGACCGGTGAGGGCGTCGAGGACCTCCTGCGCGCCGCCATCGAGCGGATCCCGCCGCCTCGGGGTACGCCCGACGCGCCGCTGCGCGCCCTGATCTTCGACTCCGCGCACGACGTGTACCGGGGGGTGATCGCCTACGTTCGCGTGGTCGACGGCGAGCTCCACGCCCGCGAACGGGTCCGCCTGATGGCCAACGGGCTCGAGACCGAGACCGAGGAGGTCGGCGTCATCGCCCCCGAGCCGCGGCCGGTGCCCGCGTTGAAGGCCGGCGAGGTCGGCTACCTGGTGACCGGCGTGCGGGACGTGCGGCAGGCCCAGGTGGGCGACACCATCACGACGATCGGGCGGGCCTCGGCCACGGAGCCGCTGCCCGGCTACCGCGAGCCGAAGCCGATGGTGTGGAGCGGGCTGTTCCCGCTCGAGGGGGGTGACTACGCGGCCCTGCGCGACGCCCTCGACAAGCTGCGCCTCTCGGACGCGGCGCTGGTGTACGAGCCGGAGTCCTCGCACGCCCTCGGGTTCGGGTTCCGGTGTGGGTTCCTCGGCCTGCTCCACATGGACATCGTTCGCGAGCGGCTGGAGCGCGAGCACGGCCTGGAGCTCATCGCCACCGCACCGAACGTCGAGTACCACGTCCGCCGGGGCGACGAGGTGCTCGAGGTCCACAACCCGAGCGAGATGCCGGTGCCCGGGACGTACGACGCGATCGAGGAGCCCTACGTGGCCGCGACGATCATCTCGCCGAAGGACTACCTGGGCGCGGTGATGGACCTCAACCAGTCCCGCCGCGGCACGATGATGGAGATGAAGTACCTGTCGACCGAGCGGGCGGAGCTGCACTACCTGCTGCCCCTCGGCGAGATCATCTTCGACTTCTTCGACCAGCTGAAGTCGCGGACGCGCGGGTACGCCTCGCTCGACTACGAGCACTGGGGGTACGAACCGGCCGACCTGGTGAAGGTCGACATCCTGCTGCAGGGCGAGCCGGTCGACGCGTTCTCGATGGTCGTCCACCGCGACAAGGCCTACGCGTACGGGCGCTCTATGGTCGAGAAGCTACGCGAGCTGATCCCGCGCCAGATGTTCGAAGTCGCGATCCAGGCCGCGATCGGGGGGCGGATCATCGCCCGCGAGTCCGTGCGCGCGAAGCGCAAGGACGTCCTGGCCAAGTGCTACGGCGGCGATATCACCCGCAAGCGGAAGCTGCTGGAACAGCAGAAAAAGGGAAAGGCGCGGATGCGCAGAGTGGGACGGGTGGACGTCCCGCAAGAGGCGTTCATCGCCGCGCTGCAGGTGGAAACGAGTGCCAATCCAGGAGGAGGAGGAGGCGGAGCGAAGAAGTGAACACCTCCGCCGGACTGTACGTCCATGTCCCGTTCTGCCTGACCAGGTGCGGGTACTGCGACTTCAACGCGTACGAAGGACTCGATCATCTCCAGAGCCCGTACACGACCGCCCTGCAGAAGGAAGCGGACCTATGGTCAGAGCAGTGGCGGGCGATCAGGATCGCCAGCATCTTCATGGGCGGTGGAACTCCAACCACCCTGCCCGTGGAAGGCCTGGTCAGTCTCCTTGACCATTTCCGGGGTGCGTTTCATTTTGCTGGCGATGGTGAAGTCACCGTCGAAGCGAACCCCGACACGGTGGATGCTTCCTACTTCGCTGCGCTTCGTGCCGGCGGCGTGAACCGGATCTCCATGGGCGTGCAGTCGTTCGATGCCTCCGTCCTTCGTTCGCTGGAGCGGTTGCATTCCGCCGACTCGGTTCGTTCCGCGTTCGCGTCTGCTCGTTCCGCCGGTGTCGACAACCTGAATCTGGACCTGATCTACGGGGCGGAGGGAGAGACGTCTTCGTCCTGGGTTCGCACGCTCGAGGAAGCGATCGCGCTCGGGCCCGATCACATCTCCGCGTACGCGCTGACCGTGGAGCCGAACACGCCGCTCGGGCGGCAGGTCGCCTCGGGCCAGCGACCCGGTCCGGACCCGGACGTGCAGGCCGATCGCTACGAGGCTGCGTGTTCTCTGCTGGCGACGGCTGGTTATGAGCATTACGAGATCTCGAACTGGGCTCAGGCGGGTTACCGGTGCGTCCACAACGAGGGGTACTGGGAGGGCCGGCCGTATCTCGGCCTCGGCGCCGGCGCGCATTCGTTCCGCGACGGCCGCCGGTGGTGGAACGTGCGCCCGCCCCAGGAGTACCTGTCGATGGTCGAGTCCGGCCGCCTGCCGGTCGGCGGCGAGGAGCGGCTCACCGAGGACGAACGACAGACGGAGCAGCTCCTCCTCGGCCTCCGCCGGACCGACGGGGTGCCCGAGGCCTGGCTGGACGCGGCGCGCGCGACCGACTACGTCGCCGAGGGCCTGGCCGAGCGGCGCGGCGACCGCGTGGCCCTGACCGAGCGGGGCTGGTTCGTGGCCAGCGAGGCGGTGCTCGACCTCCGTCGCTAGCACTCGACCGTTCCGAGTGCTACGTACAATGGAGGCTCGATGCCTCCCTCGGAAGACCTCGGACAGCGCAAGGGGACCGTGCTCCGCGCGGTCGTCACCGAGCACATCCGCACTGGTGAGCCGGTCGGCAGCGGCGCGGTGGTCACCCGCTACCGCCTGCGCGTCAGCCCGGCGACCATCCGCAACGACATGGCGGCGCTCGAGGACCTCGGCTACCTGGCCCAGCCCCACACCAGCGCCGGCCGCGTCCCGACCGACCCCGGCTACCGGTACTACGTCGATACCTCGCCCCGGGCCGCGCAGCTGCGCGAGGCCCATCGTCAGGCCATCGACCGGTTCTTCGGCGAGGCCCAGCCCGACCTGGACGAGGTCGTTCGCGGCACGACCCAGCTCCTGTCCGAGCTGACCAGTCACGCCGCGATCGCCCTGGCGCCGAGCCTGACCGAGAGCACGATCGTCCACCTGGACCTGATGCGGATCGGGTCGGCGCTCGTCGTCCTGGTCATCGCCGACAGCGGGCGCGTCGAGAAGCGCGTGGTCCAGGCGGCCACCGCCCTGACCCCGGCCGCGGCGGAGCGCCTCGGCTCACGGGCCGAGCAGGCCGTCTCGGGGCGGAGCCTCCCCGACGCGGCGCGGGCCCTGGCCGGGCTGGCTCGCGGCGCGACCGGACCGGACGCCGAGGTACTGGAGCGCGTGACGGCGGCCGTCGAGTCGATCGCGGCTGAGGCGCCCTCGGGCGACGTGATCCTGGGCGGCGTCGGCAACCTGGCCTCGGAGGAGGGCTTCGAGCGCCGCGAGTCGATCCGCCAGCTGTTCGAGGCCCTCGACCGCCACGCCGAGATGACGGACCTGTTGCGCACGGCCTCGGACGCCCCGGACGTCACGGTCACGATCGGCGAGGAGAACCCGCTGCCCCGGATGCGCCACGCGAGCCTGGTCATCGCGTCCTACCGGGTCGGCGACCGGCCCCTCGGCTCGATCGGCGTCGTCGGGCCGACCCGCATGCACTACCTCGAGGCGATCTCCGCGGTCCGCGCCGTGGCCCGCAGCCTGTCCGAGGCGATCGCGCCGCCGCCGCGTTGAGCGCCCGCCTTCCCGACCTGTACGCCGTCCTCGGCGTGTCCTCGGAGGCGTCCGACGACGAGATCCGCCGCGCCTACCGACGGCTGGCCCGCGAGTACCACCCGGACGTCAACGGCGATCCCGCGGCCGAGCACCGCTTCAAGGAGATCTCGGCCGCGTACCAGACCCTGTCCGATCCCGCCAAGCGGCAGCAGTACGACCTGTTCGGCTCGGGGCAGGCGGCGCCAGACTTCGCGTTCACCGGCCTGGGCGACCTGTTCGAGGCGTTCTTCGGCGGCGGGGGCTTCGGCGGGCGCGGCCCCGCCGGGCCCCGGACCCGGGTCCGCAGGGGCGAGGACCTGTACGCGGCCGTGTCGCTGACGTTCGAGGAGGCGGCGTTCGGGGTGGAGCGCGAGCTGACCGTCGACAGCCTCGAGACCTGCGCGCGGTGCTCCGGCACGGGCGCGCAACCGGGCACCCACCCGTCGCGGTGCACGAGATGCGGCGGCTCCGGCCAGGTCCAGGACATGGCCCGCAGCGTGTTCGGCACGGTGGTCACCGCGCGGACGTGCGGGACGTGCGACGGCACCGGCCAGGAGATCGCCGCCCCGTGCCCCGAGTGCCGCGGCGCCGGGCGCGTGCCGAAGAGCCAGCGGGTGAGCGTGGAGATCCCCGCGGGGGTGGCGAGCGGCACCGAGCTGCGGGTGGCCGAGGCCGGCGCCGCGGGGCGGGCCGGCGCGCCGTCGGGCGACCTGTACGTGGGCATCGACGTCACGCCGCACCCGATCTTCGAGCGGCGCGGCCAGGACCTGGTCTGCTCGCTGCGCGTCCCCCTCACCCAGGCCATCCTCGGCACCGAGGTCGAGGTCGAGACGCTCGACGGACCCGAGACCCTGCGGGTCGAGCCCGGCACCGGGTCGGGGACGGTCATGCGCCTGCGAGGCCGGGGGATCCCCCACCTGGGGCGTCGCGGCCGGGGGGACCTGTACGTTACCGTCCAGGTGGAGATGCCCGAGAAGATGTCTCGCAAGGAACGCGAGCTGGTCGAGAAGCTCGCCGAGCTCCGGGGCGAGCGCCCCGCCAAGGGCCGCACGCGAGGGCGGCTCGGCCGCCTGCTCTCCGACCGCCCATGACCAAGGGACTGCCGTACTTCTACGTCCCCGAGGCGGCCTCGCGCGTCCCGCTGACGCCCGAGGACGGCGCCCACGCCATGCGCTCGCTTCGCCTCCGCCCCGGCGACGAGGTCACGGTCAGCGACGGCAAGGGATGGGTGGCCCGGGGCAAGCTCACCCTGGACGGGCCCGTCCGCTCGGTGGTGGACGTGCTCGACGAGGAGCGCTTCGACGCGCCCGAGCGCCGCGTCCGGGTGGCCCTGGCGGCGCCCTCCGGCGACCGCGCGTGGTGGGCGATCCAGAAGCTCACCGAGCTCGGCGTCGACGCGATCTCGATCGTCGAGTCGGCCCGCTCGGTGCGCAAGCAGCTCGGGCGCGAGGTCCACGTCCTGCGCCGGGCCCTGGTGGTTGCCCGCGAAGCCGCGAAGCAGTCCCGCCGCCCTTTCCTCCCCGACGTCGACGTGCCGGCCGGCGGCCTGTTCTCCGACGCCCCCGATCCCGAGAAAGCTTTGGTCCTGTACGAGGGCAGCGCCCAGCCGATGCTCGTCGCGCTGACCGGCACCGTGAACCGGGGCGACGTGATCTCGATCTACGTCGGGCCCGAAGGCGGCCTGTCCGACGAGGAGGTCGACGAGGCCAAGGAGCGCGGCGCGGCGCTGGTGTCGCTCGGCTCCGCCAACCTCCGCTCGGAGACCGCGGCCTTCGCCGGGGCCGCCCTGGTGCTGTCCCAGCTCGGCCGGCTCGGATAGGGTGCCGGAGATGCGCCGCACCCGGCTGAGCCTCGTCTACACGGCCGGATACCTCCTGCCCGCGGGAGCCGCTCTCTCGGTCGCGCCGGACTGGGCGCTGGACGTCCTCGGCTCGACGGGCACCTACGGCGACGTGATGCCGCGCGTGGCCGGGATCGCGCTGCTCGCCCTGGGTGCGCTCGTGGTGCAGATCGTCCGCCACCGGGTGGAGGTGCTCTACCTGACGACGCTGCTCGTCCGCGCCGGGATCGCGGCAGGGCTGATCGCGGTCTACGCGGCCAGTGGCGACCCCGCGTTCCTCGTCGTGTTCGTGGTGGTGACGGTGGGCGTGCTGCTCACCGCCGCGGCGTACCGTCTGGATCGCCGCCCCGCCCCGTTCGGCCGCGTGGGCCGGGCCATGGACTCAGTGGAGACCCGATGACCGACTGCCTGTTCTGCCGCATCGTGTCCGGCGACCAGCCGGCCGACGTCGTCCACCGCACGGAGGCGGTGGTGGCGTTCCGCGACATCAACCCGCAGGCGCCCACCCACATCCTGCTCATCCCCGTCGAGCACGTGGAGTCGGCGCGCGGCCTGCGCGAGCAGCACGCGGAGACGCTCTTCGAGCTGTTCACCGCGGCGCAGCACCTCGCCCGGTCGGAGGGGATCGACGAGGGCGGCTGGCGCCTGGTCACCAACGTCGGGCCGGATGCCGGCCAGACCGTGCACCACCTGCACCTCCACCTGCTCGGCGGCCGGGCCATGACCTGGCCCCCGGGGTAGGCGGGCGGGGCGGCGGTATGATCGACGCAGGAGCCGGTACCGCGAGCGCGGCGTCGCCTCCACGGAGAAGCACTCCCTTGGCGGAAGCCTCGCAGGTACGAATCATCGTCCCCGGCCACCAGCCGATGGTGGCGCTCCTCGGACAGCGCGACGAGCTCCTCAAGCTCATCGAGGCCGCCTTCGACTCCCAGATCCTCGTTCGCGGGAACGAGATCACGATCGAGGGCGAATCGGTGGAGACGGAGCGCGTCGCCCTGCTGTTCGAGGAGCTGCTCGAGCTCATCGGCGCGGGCCAGGTGCTGACGGCGGAATCCTTGAACCAGACGATCGACCTGATCAAGGAGAACGAGGTCCGGCCCAGCGAGGTCCTGGGCGACGTCGTCCTGTCCTCCCACGGCAAGTCCATCGTGGCCAAGACGCTGGGGCAGAAGCGGTACGTGGATGCGATGCGGCGCTCGACCGTGACGTTCGCCATCGGACCGGCGGGAACCGGCAAGAGCTACCTGGCGGTCGCGACGGCGGTGAAGGCGCTCAACGACGGCGACGTGACGCGGATCATCCTGACCCGTCCCGCGGTCGAGGCCGGCGAGCGGCTCGGGTTCCTCCCCGGAACCCTGTACGAGAAGATCGACCCCTACCTGAAGCCCCTGTACGACGCGCTGTTCGACATGATGGCGCCCGAGGCGTTCCACCGGCTCATGGAGCGCGGCACGATCGAGGTCGCGCCGCTGGCCTTCATGCGCGGCCGGTCGATCAACAACTCGTTCATCATCCTGGACGAGGCGCAGAACACCACGCCCGAGCAGATGAAGATGTTCCTCACCCGGCTCGGGTTCGGGTCCAAGGCCGTCGTGAACGGCGACGTCACGCAGACCGACCTGCCGTCGGGGACGCGGTCGGGGCTCTCGGTCGTCGAGGAGATCCTGCAGGGCATCCCCGGGCTCGAGTTCATCCGCCTGGGGGCCCGCGACGTGGTCCGGCACAAGATCGTGCAGGACATCGTCGAGGCCTACCGTCGCTACGCCGACGCGGCCGCGGGCGAACGCCGCGCCTAGACCGATGCCCTCCGACCTCCCCAGACTCCTCGTGTCCGATCGACAGGACCTTCCGGTCGACCTGGTGCCGCTGCTCCAGATCGCCCGCGCCGCCCTGATCGAGGAGGGAGCGCGGGAGTCCGAGCTCTCCGTGTCGTTCGTCTCGGTCGAGGAGATGACGGCGCTCCACGAGAAATGGATCGAGGAGGCCGGCCCGACCGACGTCCTGTCGTTCGAGATCGACGAGACCGGAGAGGACGGCGTGCGGATCCTGGGCGACGTCGTGGTGTGTCCCGCCGTGGCCAAGGAGGGCGCGAACGCGTACCCGGACGAGCTCCGCCTGCTCCTGGTGCACGGGATCCTCCACCTGCTCGGCTACGACCACGACGAGCTCGAGGACCGCCGGGCGATGTGGGCGCGCCAGGAGGCGCTGACCGGAGTGCGGGTGGCGCTGTGATCTGGATGATCGCGGTGGTCGGGTTCCTCGTCGTCCTCGGGTCGCTGCTGGCGATCGCCGAGGCGGCGATCAGCCGCATGACCCGGGTCCGGGCCCTCGCCCTCAAGGAGGACGGCCGGCGCAACGCGGTACTCCTGGAGCGGATCGAGGCCGACCCGCCGAAGTACCTGAACTCGATCTACCTCGCCGTGATGTTCGCCCAGAACGGCTCGGCCATCCTCATCGCGATCATCGCGGAGATCGCGTTCGGGACCCTCGGCGTCACGCTGCTCTCGATCGGGTTCACGCTCCTGTACTTCGTCTTCGTCGAGGCGATGTCCAAGACGTTCGGGATCCTGCACTCCGACCGCATGGCCCTGGCCCTCGCCCCGTTCGTGTACGTGTTGTCGCGGGTGTTCTCGTGGCCGACGCGGCTGCTGATCGGGCTGGCCAACATCCTGCTCCCGGGCAGGGGCCTCAAGACCGGCCCCTTCGTCTCCGAGGAGGACATCCGCTCGATGGCCGAGGTGGGGCGCGAGGAGGGCGCGATCGAGGCCGAGGAGACCGAGCTGATCCACTCGATCTTCGAGTTCGGCGACACGATCGTCCGCGAGGTCATGCACCCGCGGCCGGACATCGTCGCGATCGACGTGAAGAAGACGCTGCGGGCGGTGCAGGACCTGGTCCTGAAGCACGGATACTCGCGGCTGCCCGTGTACCGCGACCAGCTGGACGAGATCGTCGGCATCGTCTACGCGAAGGACGTCTTGAAGGCGATGCACCAGCGCAAGAACGACATGCCCCTCGAGGACATCGCCCGCAAGCCGCACTTCGTCCCCGAGTCGAAGAAGGTGGCCGAGCTCCTGCGCGAGATGCAGAAGGAGAAGTTCCACATCGCGCTGGTCCTGGACGAGTACGGGTCGGTGACCGGGCTGGTGACCCTCGAGGACCTCCTGGAGGAGCTGGTCGGCGAGATCGCGGACGAGTACGACAGCGAGGAGCCGCAGATGGAGCCCGTGGACGACCACACGTTCCGCGTCGACGCCCGGCTGTCGATCGACGACCTCAACGAGATCCTCGACGCGGATCTGCCCGACACCGAGTGGGACACGGTGGGCGGGCTGATGCAGGGACTCCTCGGCCAGATCCCGCGCCAGGGCCAGGAGGTCACGTTCGAGCGGTTCCGCTTCGTGGCCGAGCGGGTGAAGGGGCGCCGCGTCGGCAAGGTGCTCGTCGAGCGCCTCCCCGCGCCGGACCGGGATGGACAGGCCGCTTCCTGAGGCGCTGGACGAGCTGGTCGCCGCGGCCCGGGCCGCGCGCGACGGCGCGTACGCGCCCTACAGCGAGTTCCGGGTCGGGGCGGCCGTCCTGGCGGGGGACGAGATCGTGACCGGCGCCAACGTCGAGAACGCGTCGTACTCGGTGGCGATCTGCGCCGAGCGGGTCGCGGCGGCCCACGCCGTCGCCCGGGGCCTGCGCGACCTGCGGGCGATCGCGGTGGTGGGCCCGGGCGAGGAGCCCACCGCTCCGTGCGGTGTGTGCCGACAGTTCCTGAACGAGTTCAACCCCGACCTGGTGGTGGTCTCGGAGGGCTCGAACGGCGACCGGCTGCTCGAGCCGTTGTCGGCGCTCCTGCCCGAGGCGTTCGGTCCGGCCGACCTCGGGGAACGGTGAGCTACCGCAGCGGGTTCGCCGGCGTGGTGGGCCGGCCGAACGTGGGCAAGTCCACGCTGGTCAACGCGATGGTCGGGGCGAAGGTGGCGATCGTCTCGGACGTCCCCCAGACCACGCGGGGCCGCATCCGGGGTGTCGTGACGACGCCCGAGCACCAGATCGTGTTCACCGACACCCCCGGGTTCCACAAGCCCCGCAGCCGTCTGGGAGCCCGGCTGAACAAGCTGGTGGGGGAGTCGCTGGCCGGCGTCGACGTGTGCGTCATGGTCGTCGACGGCCAGGCCG
>JBBDTT010000040.1:0-10731 GCA_040904285.1 Actinomycetota bacterium | reverse complement strand
GGCGGCATTGGGCGAGCCGATCATGTCGAGGTTGACGTAGGCCTCGATCTCGGCTCGCCCCGCGGCGTCGAGGCCCTCGACGTACCGGGTCGACCCGACCAGGAAATACTCCTCGGCGCTCCACAGCGCCAGCCGGACGCGGGGTGGCCGCGGCACCCGCCCGAGGGCCTGGGCGAGCGCGAGCACCGCCGCCGAGCCGGAGCCGTTGTCGTTGATGCCCGGCCCGTCGATCACCGAGTCCAGGTGGCCCCCGGCCATGACGACCGGACCGCTTCGGGGACCGATCTCGGCCACGACGTTGCGGGTCGTCCGGGTGGGCCGTCCGGCGCGCACGCTCACCCGGACCGTGCCGCCTCCGAGGCCGGCGATCGCCTCACCGGCCGGCGGGGTCAACGCGAGGACGGGCACCTCGACCCCGTCGGGCGAGCCGAGGGTCGGCCGGATCGGCGCCCCCGGCACCGAGTCGGATCGGATCACCAGCACCGCGACGGCCCCGGCCGCCTGCGCGTTGCGAACCTTCGAGCTCGTGGCGCACCCGCCGCCGTACCGGACCAGCGCGACGCCGGAGCCGAACCCCGAGGACGAGCATCCGTAGCCGGCGTCCGACACCGGACCGGTGACGTCGCCGGATCCCGAGTAGATGGCGGCCCGGAAGTCCCGCCCGTCGCGCAGGTCGAGCCCGGGGCCCTCGAGCCTGGACGGCTCCGCGAGGTCGAACACGGGCATCTCGAACCGGTCCAGGCGAACCCGGAACCCGGCGGCGCGGAACACCGAGGCCGCGTACTCCGCGGAGCGCTCGTAGCCGGGCGTCGCCGCGGCGCGGATGCCGCCGTTCTCGTCCGCGATGGCCTGGAGACGCCGCAGGTGCACGGCGAGCGCCTCGGCCGTCACCGCGCGACGCATGGCGGCGGCCGTGAACGGGATCGGCGGTGGAACCGCACTGGGGGAGGGGGTCACCCGCCGAGTCGGGCTGGGCGACACGGTTGTCCCGGGTTCCGGCCACGGTCCACCCGTGCAGGCCGCCGCCACGAACAGGGCGACGGCCGCGGCGAGGGTCCGACGAGGCCTCATGGACAAGGAATACGACACCCGCGGCCTCAAGGGGGCGCATCGGCGGCCGATATGCCTTGAGAGGGCGAGTCTCGCCCCTTCGGAGGTTGCGCGCCGTGTGGGCTCGGATCCCGATCGCGGCCGCCGTCGCGCTGACGGCCGGCCTGGTCGCGGCCGCCCGGGCCACGGCGCCGTCCGCGCCCTCCGCCCCCGTGAGCGCCAACGCCCCGGTGGCCGCCGCCGTGGAGGAGGGGGCGTCCGGACCTTCCCCGCAGTCCGTCCCGAACTCGGGCGCCGTCTCGAGCGTGCCCACGCCCGGCTCGAGCCTGGAGGAGAACCTCATGACGTACGCGTACGCGGCCGCCGACGTGGCGGACCTCGAGGAGGGCATCAACTCGCTGGCGGCGGCGGCCGAATCCCTCACGAGCGGGGCGGAGTCCTGGTCGCTGGGCCGCATCCGCCAGGCCGCCGAGACCCTCCGGGACCGGTCGGCTGCGCTCGAACGTCTCGTCCGCGAGGCGCGGGGCCGCATGGAGCCGAGGGCGCCGCGCGACCCGAGCCTGGTCGCCGTGTGGCGGGATGCGCTCGCGGCCTACGACCTGGCCGGGCGGCACGCCGACGCCGCCGGCCAGCTGGCCGAGTTCGCCCTGACGTTCGACGCGGAGGCCGCGGCCGGAGCCGGCGAGGCCATCGAGGGACTGGCTCGGGCCGAGACGAGCATCGCCTCGGCGTGCGCCGACCTGCGATCCCTGCTGGGAGCCTGGGCGGAGGCCCACCCAGGCCAGGCGGACGCCGCCGTGGGCCGGTACCCGCGCTAGGCTGAACCCGATGCGGCTGTGCGCGATCCTGCTGGTCGGGGCCGTGGCCTGCGGCCCGGGCGGCGGGGCTCCCGCTGCACCCACCTCCCCTCCTCGGTTCCCGACGACGGCTCCGAGCACGTTCCCGCCCGCCCCGTTCTTCACCGGCACCGTTCGCCCCCTGACCGAAGCCGAGCGCGCGACCATGACCGGCGTCTCGTGGCACGAGGGCTGCCCCGTCCCGCTCGATGACCTCAGCGCGCTCGAGGTCACCTTCTGGGGCTTCGACGGACGGGACCACGACGACGGACTGCTCGTCGTCCACGAGGACGCGGCCGATGCCCTGCTGGACGTCTTCGGCGAGCTCTTTCGCGCCCGGTACCCGTTCGAGCGGATCGAACCGGTCGACGCCTACGGCGGGGACGACAACCGCTCGATGGAGGCCAACAACACGTCGGCGTTCAACTGCCGGCTCGCGACGGGGAGCGACAGCTCGTGGTCGGAGCACGCGTTCGGCCGGGCCATCGACGTCAACCCGATCCAGAACCCGTGGGTCCCCCAGTCCGGACCGATCCTTCCGCCGGCGGGCGAGGAGTACGCCGACCGCTCGAACGAACGTCCGGGCATGATCCTGGCCGGCGGGGACGTCGTCGAGCTGTTCGCCTCGATCGGGTGGTCGTGGGGCGGGGACTGGACGTCGGTGAAGGACTACCAACACTTCTCGGCCACCGGCCGCTGAACCGCCAACACTGTTCCTCACACCGGCCGCTAGGACCGCCAACACTGTTCCTCACACCGGCCGCTAGAACCGCCAACACTGTTCCGGCCGCTAGAACCGCCAACACCGTTCCTCACACCGGCCGCTAGAACCGCCAACACCGTTCCTCACACCGGCCGCTGAACCAGAGCGCCTCCCGACGCCGCCCCGTAGGGTTACCGTCATGCGCGCCTGCCCCCGGTGCCAAGAGGAGAACCCCGAGCGCGCCCGCTTCTGCCTGGGGTGCGGGACGCCGCTGGCCGGAGGACCGACCGCCGACGAGACCCGGCGAACGGTCACCGTCGTCTTCGTCGACATCGTCGGCTCCACGTCCCTGGCCGAGCGGCTGGACGCCGAGTCGCTCCGTGGACTCATGCGCCGGTACTTCGATCTGGCGCGCGTCGTGTTCGAGCGCCACGGGGGAACCGTCCAGAAGTTCATCGGGGACGCCGTGATGGCCGTGTTCGGCATCCCCACGCTGCACGAGGACGACGCCCTGCGGGCCGTGCGCGCCGCCGACGAGGTCAAGCGCGCACTGGGAGGGCTCAACGAGGAGCTCGCCGACCTCCACGGCGTCGGCATCGAGGTCCGGACCGGCATCAACACCGGGGAGGTCGTCGCCGGCTCGCCCGAACCCGGGCACTCCCTGGTGCTGGGGGATCCCGTCAACGTCGCGGCCCGCCTGCAGCGCGAGGCCGACCCGGGCGAGATCCTCATCGGCGCCGCCACGTTCGGCCTGGTCCGCCACGCCGCCCGGACGGAGCCCCTTCAGGCGCTCACCCTTCGGGGCAAGGCCGGAACCGTGGAGGCCCACCGGCTCCTGAGCCTGACCGGCGAGGAGCCGCGGTGGGGGCTCCCGGAGGCGCCGATGGTGGGCCGCGACCCACGAGGCCGAGCGCCTGGCTCGCGAGGCGGTCCGGCTGGCCTTCGAGACCGACTTCTTCCTCAGCCGGGCCGACTCGCTGGAGGACCTCGCCCTGGTGCTCGAGGCGGACGGCCGGGCCGAGGAGGCCCATCGGGAGGCGAGCCGGGCGGCGGAGATCCACGACCGCAAGGGCAACGTCGTCTCCGCTGCCCGCCTCCGCGAGCGGTGGGGCCCCGAGGGGGCCGGCTAGACCAGGATCGCCCGACTGCGACGGCGACCCGCCTTGCGCACCTCGATCGAGGCGGGGAACTGGTCCTTGATCTGCTCGGCGTGGGTGACGACGAAGAGCTGCTGGAACCGGTCGGCGAGCCGGCCCATGGCCTGGACCATCAGGTCCTTGCGCTCGGCGTCGAGGGAGCCGAGCACCTCGTCGAGGACCATCATCCCGACGTCCGCCCCGGACATGCGTGAGAGGTGGACGGAGATCGCCACGCGCAGGGCCAGGTTCGCCAGGTCCGTCTCGGAGCCGGAGAACCGCTCCATGTCGAAGTAGGTGCCCTCGTCGGCGATCTGGATGGACAGGTCGTCGTCGGCGATCTTGAGGTCCTCGTACTCGTGGTTGGTCAGCTCGCGGAACAGTGCCTCGGCCTCGCGTGAGAGCTCAGGCCCGATTCGGGTGACCAGATGGTCCCGGAAGCCGTCCAGGAGGATCCCCACCCGCTCCAGGTAGTGGGCCTCGTCGCGGATCGTCCCGGCGCGCTCGGCCATCTCCAGGGCTTGGGCCAGACGGGCTTCGACGCCCGCGACGGCCGCCAGAGCGTCCCTGGCCAGCCCGGCCGCGTCCCGTTCGGCCGCCCGGGCCTGCTCCAGGAGCGCCCGTGCCTCGCCGCGCTCCTTCGTGACGCGGGCGTGGTCCTCAGCGTCGAACGCCAGCTCGCCCGCCTCGGCGTCCAGGCCCTCCAGGCGGGTGCGGCATTCGTCGGCTTCACGGGCGCCCTCCTCGAGGTCGCCCTGGAGCCGCTCGAGCTGCTCTGCGTCGGCGTCCAACCGGGCGAGCAGCCCGTCCAGCTCCCGGGCCCGGTCGGCGCCTGCCTCGAGCTCCGAGAGGACCGGCAGCTCGTCGCCGAACGGCGCGCCGAGGCCGGCCACCCGGGCACGCGCCGACGCCACCGTTGCCGCGAGCTCTCCTCGACGAACCTCCACCGCTCCCGCGGCCTCGGCCGCTCTCCGCGCCGCGGTCCAGCGCTTCTCGGTCCGTGTCTGGAGCGCCGTCGCCGCCGCGGCGGCCTTCTCGGAGCCGGCCGCCTCCCGCTCGAGCCGTGCGACGTCCTTGCGCCGGTGCTCCACGAAGTCCTCGAACGCGTCGCCCAGCGGCTGCCGGCAGGTCGGACAGGGCTCGGACCGGTCGAGATGGCCCGCCGTCTCGAGCGAGCGCCCGGCGGCTTCCAGCGCCTCTCGGGCCACCGTGTGCTTGGCGGCGGCTTCGGCCGACGCCCGCTGGGCCTCGGAGTGCTCGCTCTCTGCGGCCTCGTGTTCCGCCAGGACCGCGGCCCCGTCGATCCGGGGGAGTCCCTCCAGCTCGGCCTCGAGCGTCGCGAGCGCCTCCGACTCGCGGGCCAGATCCCGGGCCGCCTGCAGAGTCGCCGAGGCGTCGCCCAGGGCCTCCCGCTCCGCCCGCAACTCGGCCAGGCCCTGCACCCGCTGGTTGGCCTCCTCGAGGCGAGCCTCCAGGTCGGAGGCTCGCTTGAGGACTCGCTCGAGCTCGCTCGCGGTGGCCTCGCGCAGGGCGGCGACCTGCTCGGAGCGCGCGCGGACGGCGTCGGCCGCGGCGAACGAGGCCTCGGCGGCCTCGGCCCGTGTCGTCGCCTCGGCCAGGGCCTCCGCCGCGGCGGTGGCCTCCCGCTGTGCGGCCTCGGCGGCCCCGGCCAGCCGGTCGCGTTCCGCCTGGAGGACCGTCACGTCGGGCAGGTTCTCGAGCAGCCGCACGGCGTCGCCCTTGCGCATCCGGGCGTCGCCCCGGGCTGCGGCACGAGCGTCGTCAACCGGCTTGATCCCCAGCAGGCGCAGGACCATCTCCTTGCGCTTCGCCTTCGTAAGGTCGCTGAACGCGTCGAGCTGCTTCTGCTCGGCGAAGACGCTCGAACGGAAAACCTGGCGGTCCATGTGGAGCAGCCGCCGGATCTCGGCGTCCACCTCGGTCACGCCGTCGGCCAGCACCGACTCGCGGAGCGAGAGTTCCGCGTCGGCGGCGTGGTTCTTGCCCTTGATCTGGCGGAGCACCCGGTACTGGGCGCCCGCGTGCTCGAAGGTCAGCGCCACCCGGCACTCGGCGAGCGGCCCCGCCCACTGCGAACGGATCTGCTGCTTGGGGGTCCGCGAGAACTCGAGCCCGTACAGGCCGACCCCGATGGCCTCCATGAGCGTCGACTTTCCGGCGCCGTTGGGCCCAAACACGCCGATCACCCTGGCCGGCAGCTCGAGGTCCACCTCCTCGAACACCCGGTAGTTCCGCAGCGAGAGCTCCAGGATTCGCATCAGACGGCCTCGCCACGCGCCGACTCGAGGTAGCGAGCGCCGAGATCCCTCACCCGGTCCCGCTCGAGCCCAGCGAGGTCCTGTTGGTCGACGAAGGTCGACCATTCGGACTCGAGCGAGTGGATCTCGATCCCGCCTTGCACGGACAGGGCCTCCGCGCCGAACTCCCGATCGATCTGCACGTGCAGGGCGCCGGGAAGCGTCTCCTGGAACTCCGCCATGGTGAGCTGCCGGAGCGCCGCCGGGTCCACCCCGTTCAGCCAGATGCGGACGATCGCGCCCTCCGGAGCGCCGTGCCCGGCCCGCTCGCAGGCCTCGAGCAGCTCGGCCGGACCCATCGAGGCGGCGTCCACCTGCCGGGTCAGCAGAGGCCGTTCGTGCGGGTTGGCGATCAGCTCGACCTTCCCAGCATCGGTATCGACGACGAGGACGCCCTTCGGACCGACCTTGTCGTTGGGGCGGTCGCCGAACGCGAAGGAGTCCGTGGAGCCCGCGTACCATGTCCGCGCGGAGGGCTTGAGATGCTGGTGGTAGTGGCCCAGGACCACCAGGTCGAACCGCTTGCCGAAGTCCGACGCCGCCACCTCGAGTTCGTTCATGTCGCGCCAGTCACGGGTGGGCAGGGACGTCAGCGCCACGTGGGCGATCAGCAGGCTGGTCGGGTCCCCGCCGGACTCGGCGGCCGTCCACTCGAGCTCCCGCTTGAACGCCTCCTCGTCCAGGGTCTGGGGTACCGCGTGTACCCGGACCCCGGCGACCATGCTGGTCTCGGCCTCCATCCGCCACGCGAACGCGAGGTTCGGGAACACCCGTTCCAGGGCGTCGTACGGGGAGCCGGTCCCGCGCAGCCGGGGGGTGTCGTGGTTCCCGCTGATCGCCGCGCCCGACAGGCCCGCGTCGGTCAGCCGCTGCAGCCCCGCCAGGACCCGGGCGAACACCCGGTAGCTCGGCCGGGCGTGGTCGAACACGTCGCCGAGCCACAGGAACCCATCGGGCTCCTGCCTCAGCGTCTCCTCGACGGCCCAGTCGAAGCTCCGCAGGAAGTCCTCCTCGCGAACCGGGCGGCCGTCCTCGGTGCGGAGGTGAGCAAGGTGGGCCCGCCCCAGATGCGCGTCCCCGAAGGCGACCAGCCGGCTCACGGCGCCGCCAGCCAGCGCCTGAACGCCGAGGTGCCCGGCTGCAGGACGACAACTCCAGCCCGGCGTGATCGCGACGCAAGCGCGCGATCCAGCGTGCACAACGGAGCCCCCAGCGATCCGGCCATCACCAGGTAGATCGCGTCGTACACCGACAGCTCGCGCGCATGACGGATGGCCTCGAGAACAAACCCGGTAGCGGGCACGATCGTCGGCCCAAGTCGGAACACTCGAGCAACGCTCTGGTACAGGTCCTCGACGGTGTACGCCGCGTCGTGAACCAGGCGCTTCCGAAGCGCGTTCGCAACCTCGACCGGACACAGATCGGGGATCCAGTATTCGGTGGTGCGGCGCGGATCGAACAGAGGAGCCACGTCGTCCCGGAAGGGCCCCGGCCCCAGAAGCTCGACGAGGACGCTGGCGTCGACGACCAAGCGGTCAGCGATCGCGATCCTCACGAACGAGCTCGGCGCCGGACCAGGGCATTCGACCGACGCGCCGCTCCAGTTCGTCGATCTCCGCAAGGACGGCGGCACGATCCACCCGCAGGCCCCCGAGGCTCCGCTTCAGGATCGCGACCACCTCGGAGGACAGGGAACGCCCCTCGGTATCGGCGGCCTTGCGGAGCGCGTCGTAGACGTCATCGGGCACGTTGCGGACGTGAAGGTTCTTCATGGTCCCAGAATGATATCAAAGTGGCACCAAGTCATTCCGTGAACCCCTTCGCCGCGCCGGCGGGGCGCGGGGGGAGCGGGTTCGGGCCCGCGACGGCCTTCAGGTACTCCTCGTACAGGAACACCCGGGCCGGGAGGGCGAACGGGGCCTCGAGATTGGTCACGATGGCCTCACCCGGCATCAGGGTTTGGATCTCCGGGCCCAGGTCGCTCACGTCCTGCTTGCTCGAGCCCCGCAGGATGTTGCGGTCCTTCTCGTCGGCCAGACCGAGGATGAAGAACGTGTTGAACTGCGACAGCAACTCGTCATCGATGAGCTTCGGCTGCTGGCTGACCGCGCACAGGCCGACCTTGAACTTGCGGCCCTCGCGGGCGACGCGGGGGAAGACGTTCTCATCCGCTCGCTTGACCCTCGAGAGCACCCGCTGCGCCTCCTCCAGCGCGACCAGGGTCGGCGGGAGGTGGCCGAAGGCCTCGCGGTCCTCCAGGTAGGCGTTCGCGTAGGTGTCGAGCAGGCGCCGGGTGATGACGCTCGCCACCAGGATCTCCTCCATGGACGACAGGCCGCTCGTCTCGACCAGCACCGAGTAGCCGCCCGAGAGCTCCTCGACGATCCGCTCGGACAGGCTCGGCTGGGACGGATCGCGGCTGATGCAGGGCAGGTCCAGGATCCGGCGGGCCCGGCGTTGGATGACCTGCAAGGTCGACGTGGACGAGCCGGTCTGCTCGGCAAGCTCCTGCAGGTCGGTCGCGTCGTCGGCGACCGTGGGCAGCCAGTCGTCGCGGTACAGCCGCTCCAGCCGGTAGATGGCCTCCTCCTGGGCGCGGCTCCAGTCGTACGCGGTGTGGAGGTCGGCCAGGGTGAGCTCGGCGAGCGAGAGCCGCAGCGCGGTGTAGCCGGCACCGCCCCCGGTGCGGGTGGCGTAGACCTTCAGCCGATCCGGCGCCCACGGGTGGTCGCGCAGGCCCCGGCGCCCGCCGCCGCCGCCCTCGTGGTACTCGCCGTGGGGGTCGAACAACAGGGTCGCGTACCGCCCGTGGGACTCGAGGATGGTCCCGGCGAGGACCTTCATCAGGTTCGACTTGCCCATGCCGGTGGTGGCGAAGACCCCCACGTGGCTGGTGAGGGTCTCTCCCCGGATGCCGACCTCGAGGTCGATGGTGTCCTCACCGCTGCGCAGCAGCCCGACGCGGAGGTCGCCCATCCGGTCGCGCAGGAAGGCGAAGTCCTCGGTGGTGGGGGCGGTCACCCGGACGAACTGAGCCGGGAGCGACTTCGGCTTGCGGAACTCGCCGGCCGGATCGATGTAGCCGAGAGGGGCGCACGTGGCGACCTTGTGGAGGCGCTGCTCGGGGTCGTGCAGCGTGTAGGGGGTCTCGGCCCGGTCCCCGGACATGTAGGCGCCGGCGGTACGCTCGGCCCAGGACGGATCGGACGAATCGGACCCATAGGTCACCTGGATCACGCGGAACAGGAACCGGCGGGCCCGCTCGGGGTCCTCGGCGCCCAGGAGCTCGCCCAGGAACAGGTCCGTGCCGTGGAACGCCCGGAACTGGGCCTCCAGGACGTGCTTGCCGAAGATCCGGCCCTTGTACTCCTGCTGGCTCACGGTCTGCGCCTCCCGGTCAGCTCCGATTGAGGATCTCGTGGAAGTCCTGGAACAACAGCTCGATGTCGTCGTGGGCCAGCCCGTGGCGGGTGAGGGCCTCGCGGAAGGTCCGCCGGAGGTCCGCCACCGCGTAGCCGCTGACCCGCGCGGCCTGGTGGGCCCGAGCGAGCGGATAGGGATAGCCGACGAAGGCGGGATCGTCGCCGCACCCCGCCAGGCGGGCGAGGACCTCGGCCGCCGGCGCCTCTCCGCGGGCGACGTCGACCCGGAAGGCGTGGGGGGCGGTCGGCGCGAGGTGGGCGACGAAGATGTCCCCGACGTAGAACCGGCCGAACGTGGGGTCCTCGCTGATCCGGGTGGCCCAGCACCGCCGGGGAAGCTCGCGGTCGCCGCGACGCTTCAACAGCGTGACGAGCGGCGCGTTGCGACCCCAGAACAGGGTCGAGGCCTTCACCACTCCGGCCAGCGACACGCCGCGCTCGACGGCCTCGGCGTGGACCGAGCGGACCACCTCGGGGGGGACGAGGGGGCCGCCGTGGAGCGAGCCGTCGACCAGGACGAGGTCGCCCGGCTCCGCGTCGCGGATCGTCCGGCGGACCATCGCCCACTCGGCCCACTCGCGCAGCGCGTCCACCGGGCGGGGAAGCTCGGGGAGCTTCTCGGGCTCGGTGCCGCAGAGCTCGGTGAGGATCTCCCTGGCGATGCGTGTCATCTCCTCGTGGGACAGCGCGCGGACCTCGAGAGGCGGCGCCTCGAACAGGTCGGTGACGCCCCCTCGGAACCGGACCCGTGACGCGCGGGTCGCGGCGACCTGGAACGAGCGTCCGTCGGCCAGGAGGCAGGACCCCCCGTCCACGGCCCAGACCGTCCCCGGGTCCGCCGGCGTGAGGGCGCCGAGGGTGAAGGCGTCGGGGTGTCCGTCCATCTCGAGATCGTCGGACAGGCCGAGCTGGCCCTCCGCAACCCGGATCCTCGACGCCGGCCGCTCGAGGAGGTCGACGACGAAGCCGGCGGCCTCGTCGAGGCCCGAGGCGTCGGCCAGATCGGCGCCCGCGAACGCCACGGTCGCGGGGCCCGGGGGGGAGCTCACGGCCGGAGCATACCCCTCGGGGGTGACAGGCCCCAAGAATCCGAGCCCACGCTCAGGGCGGTGCGAGACTGAGCACGAACCCTCCACCTGTGATCGAGACTTGAGGCCTGGCATTGACAGGGGATGGGGGGCGGGCGTACGGTACGCAGCGCACGCCGGACCCGCGGTCCGGCGGGCCAAGGACCCAAGAGGCCTAGTAGACAACGCGGCGCCCCGG
>JBBDTT010000039.1:0-10735 GCA_040904285.1 Actinomycetota bacterium | reverse complement strand
TTGCGGTGGCCCCATCGGTCGGTGGCGTCGGTCGAGGCGCCCTCGTCGCGGGCCGCCTCCATCCCGGCCAGCCGGGCGGCCGGCTCCGTCAAGGCCCGGGCGTTGCGGCCCATTCCCCTCCAGGGGTCGCCGACCGAGGCCAGCCGCTCGGGCACGTTCCGCAGATGGAACCGGGCCGGCCGCAGCCTCGAGTCCTCGGCCTCCTCCCACGCGATGGGGGTCGAAACCGTCGCGCCCGGCCGGCCCCGGACGGCGTAGGGCGCCACGACCATCTGGGCGTACCCGTTTCGCCACGTGTCCACGAACAGCCGGCCCTCGCGCTTCGCGATCCGCCCCTCCATGGTCAGCCGCTTCGGATCCCGCCGGACCAGCTCGGAGCCGATACGGTCGGCCAGGCCGTGGACCTCGTCGGTGGCCGGTCCGCGCACCAGGGGCACCAGCACGTGCAGGCCCTTGGCGCCCGAGGTCTTCAGGAACGAGGGAAGCCCGAGCTCGTCGAGCAGGTCCCGGAGGGCGAACGCCGTCCGCCGCACAACCGCGAAGTGCTCGTCGTCGGGAGGGTCCAGGTCGAAGGCCATGCGGTCGGGATGCACCGGCCGGTCGGCGCGCGAGAGCCACACGTGTGCGGTGATCGAGTTCTGCTGCGCGAGGTACGCGAGCGCGGCCACCTCGTTCACGACGACGTGACGGACCGAGCCCTTCTCCTTGGGGAGCACCGCGGTATCCAGCCATGGCGGCTGGAACCGGGCCTCCTTCTGGTAGAAGCGCTCGCCGCCCAGGCCGTCGGGGAACCGTTCCATGGTCACCGGCCGGCCCCGGACGTGGGGAAGCATCGTCGAGCCCACCTGCAGGTAGTACTCGAACAGCTCGCCCTTGGTGATCCCGTCGTCGGGGAACAGGACCTTGTCCGGGCTGGACAGGGCCACCGTGCGGCGGCCGACGCGGACCTCCCGGCGGCGAGCGTCCGAGGCGGGGCTCATTCGACCGTCTCGCCCCTTCCTGCAGGGGTGCGGGGCGCCGTGCAGAATGAACCCCCGATGCGCGTCCGCCGCCACCGCCGCCTCGTTCTCGCCCTCACGCTGCTGGTCCTCACGGCCGTCCTCGGCCCGATCGCGGGCTCGGCGGGCGCCGAAGCGTCCCATGGCCACGCGGCGATGGCGCCCCAGGTCCGGGGCGACATCCGGATCGAGAGCGACGCCCAGTTCGACCGCGCGCACGGCGTTCGCTCCGGCCGGGGGACGGCCCGCAGCCCGTACCTGATCTCCGGCTGGGACGTCCGCAGGATCTGGATCTCGAACACCGGTGCGCATCTCCTCATCCGGGACAACATGATCGACGTGCTCATCCTCGACTGGAACGGTCCCCACGTGCACGTCCACGGCAACCGGGTGGGCGACCTGGCTGTCAACCGCAACGTGGAGCGGACCGGGAGCGCCACCCGGGGAACCATCGCCCACAACACGGTTCGTCTGCTCAGTCAGCTTCGTCACTACGACGGCGTGTTCGAGCACAACACGGTCGGCAACCCCGCCGGGGCCGGCGGATCCGGGCGCTTCACCGACCAGGTCGCCCTCGTGGCCGGCTTCAACGGAACCCGGTTCCGGTACAACACGATCTACGGGTACGTCGAGGCGCGCCTGCACGGACATCACCACGGGTCCGGTTTCGGAAAGCCGAGCCACGCGCACTCGTCGCACGGCGCGCCGGCGGATCACTCCCGCCGCTACCACGAGCTGTGGATCCACGGGAACACGATCCGCTCCGACCATGCGTGGGCCCTGCGCTACTTCGACACCGGCCACGCCGGCAACGACGGCACGAACAACTCCGAGACCAACCGCGCGCTGAACCGCCCGCACATCCACTTCACCCGCGTGCACCTGACGGGCAACCGCCTGGTGGGGTCCGGCATCCGGGCGGACGTGTTCAACCCGGCCGACCGAAAGCACACGGGCACCTCGCGGGGCCTCCTCGAGGTCAGCGGCAACACGATCCGCCTGCGGGATCCGCAGCTCGATCCGTCCGCAAGCCGGGACGGCATCGGCCTGCTCAACCTGCACGACGTAAACGTCCGGCTCGTTCGCAACGTGATCGAGGGTCCCTCGAAGGCGCCGGCCGAACCCCTCGGCGTCCTGACCGGCCTCCAGCAGGCAGCCGGGATCCGCGTGGAGGGGGTCCAGGAGGGGCGCGTGTGGATCATCGACAACCGGGTGTCCCACCGCCGGTTCGGCGTGTTCGCGCTGCGCTTCGACGAGCAGGTCCACTGGGTCGTGCGGCGCCTGGTGACCGAGGCCGTGCAGGAGCCGGTCCACTACGACGATTCGGTGAAGAACGCCCCCACCGCGTAGATCGGGCCCGCCTCGGCAGGGGACCGATGTCATAAGGTCCAACCCCAAGATGTTCCCGAGCCGAAACGGGGGTTTCATCCCATGACCCGCCGCCTGCGTTCCCTCGTCCTCGTCGTCTCCGCGATCGTCCTCGTCCTGGCCTCCCTGGCGCCTGCCGCCGCGGCTCCTGCGGCCTCTATGGCCGTCGAGGACCGCGCCGACATCCTGATCGAGCGCGACACCGAGTTCGACGCCGAGCACGGCGTCCGTTCGGGCCGTGGCACCGCCCGCGACCCGTACGTCATCTCCCACTGGCGCATGGGCAACCTGCGCATCCACGACACGCAGTCGTACTTCACGATCCACCACGTCGAGGTCGGCGGCACGATGGTCCTGGACTGGACGGGCCGGGGCCTCCGGCTGGTCGACAACCTGATCAACGACCTCCGGGTGAACCGGAACGTGGCACGCAGCGGCAAGGCGACGACGGGACTGATCGCCCGCAACACGTTCCGCGTCATCGGTCAGCTCCGGCACTGGGACGGTGTGTTCGAGCGCAACACGGTGGGCGCGGTGGACACCGTCGGCAACCAGGCCGTGAACTTCGACGGGTTCAACGGCGCACGGTTCCGCAACAACACGCTCTACGGGACGCTCGACGCGACCCTCCACGGCCATCATCACGGCTCGGGTTTCGGGCGGGCGAGCCACGACCACGCCGGTGAGGCCATGAGCGAGGAACACGCGGACCACGCCGGCCACGGCTACGCGCCGGCGAACGTGGACCACTCCCGGCGCTACCACGAGGTGTGGATCACGGGGAACACCATCCAGACGACCCAGCCGTTCGCGCTGACCTACAACGACGTGGCCCACGCCGTGAACGACCGGACGAATGCCTCGGAGACCGACCCCGAGCTCGAGAAGCCCCACCAGCACTTCACCCGCATCCACCTGATCGGGAACCGCCTGACGGGCGGCCTCGCGGTCACCGTGTTCAACCAGACCGACGAGCTGCACACCCGGACGAACCGCGGGCTGGTCGAGATCCGCGGCAACCGGATCTCCGTCGCCCGCCAGGGGTTCAACGGCTGGTTCGCCGGTCCCGACGGCCTGGTGCTCTCCCAGGTGGTCCACGCCGACGTCCGCGTGGTCGGCAACGTCATCCAGACCGGCGCGGCCGAGGGTCTCGGCGCCGTGGAGCTGTTCCGCGACTACGACCAGGGCGCGGGGATCCGGCTCGGCACGTTCGACCGGGCCCGCGTGTACCTCTACGACAACACGGTCGTGGCCCGGCCGTACGGGATCTCGGCCGCCGGCTTCACCGAGAGCGTGCGGTGGTGGATCCGCGGCCTGCGCACCGAGGACGTGGCGACGCCGGTCGCCTACGACGAGGCGTCGGTCCCGAACAAGCCGACCCGGAGCTAGTCGGAGCTCGAGCCCGGCCGAAGGGCCTGCCGGGCCGCGCGGATGCGAAGGTCCTCGAGCTGCTTGCGCTGCCCCTCGGCTCGAACGATGAGGGCGTCGAAGTCGTAACCGGCCAGGTCGATCAGGTCCGGCTTGAGCTCGCGAAGCGAGCGCCACAGGGAGGCCTTGCCCTCGACGCCCAGGCACAGGCCCTCGAGCTCCTCGAGGCGGCTGAGCGGGGAGTACGACACCAGGTGGCCGTTGAGCTTGAGGCGCCCGGCCTTCTCGGCCACGCGCACGGCGACCTCCTTCAGGACGTCGCGGCGGACCCCGAGCCGGGCCATGATCCCCAGCAGGACCGTACGGTCCTCCTCGACCTCGGTGATGAACCCCCGGAGGAACGTCCCGAGCGAGTTGTCCTGGTTCGAGTCGGCGGCGCGGCGGGCCACGGCCAGGGCGGCGTCCGACCCCGCCAGGTGGTCGTTCAGGTAGATCCCGAGCAGCTTCGCGGCGCCCACGGTGCGGGACCATACCCGCGCACCGAGCGACTTACGCGCGTTCGGGAGTGCTCCGGGTGGGTTCGATCAGCGAGGCGAACCGTCCGAGCGTCCCGCCCCAACCCGAGGCGTAGCCCTCCCGGACGTCGGCGCCGCGCGGGCCGAGTCGCTCCCAGCCACGGTGCTCGAGGTCGACCCGCGTGCCGGTGCCCTCGACGGTGAACGTGATCTCCACCTCGGTGTGAGGGCGGTCGGTGCGGCTCGGGTTCCACGAGAGGACCAGCCGGTGGGGCGGCTCCCAGGCCGCCACGTGGCCCCAGCCGAGCTCGGTGCCGTCGGCCAGCCGCTCGAAGACGCGGCCCCCCTCGCCGGGCTCGATGACCGCGCTCACCGGGGATCCGCCCTCACGGCCGGGCTCGGGATCGTCCACCGCGATCGAGTGGAGCTCGAGGGGCCACCACTCGCCGAACCGCTCCGTGAACACCGCGAAGGCCCGCTCGGGCGCCGCTGCCACCGTGACCGACCGGCGGACCGGCTCGATGGCCGTCTGCTGCTCCATGCCGTTCTCCTCTCGTTCGGCGGCCGCCGAGAAGCCGGCCAGCGCGCGATCCCACATGGTCTCGACGTAGCGGCGGACCGGCTCGAACCCGGAGGGCTCGAGCGAGTAGATCCGGCGCGTTCCCTGCCGCCGGACCCGGACGAGGCCGGCCCGGCGCAGCACGGCGAGATGCTGGGAGACCGGCGGGCGGCTGACCGGCAGCCCCTCCGCGAGGTCGCTCACCGAACGGTCCTCCCTCCGCAGCCGATCGAGGATCGCTCGCCGCGTCCCGTCCCCGAGCGCCTCCATCGCCATGTCGTGGGGCTGTTCGTAAGTCTGCACGAACGTAAGTGTGGACGAACACAAGCCGAGCTGTCAAGCAGACCGCCGCTCGGCCGCCCAACCCGGTTGACGAAATCCCGAAATCCCGCATACGATGTAAGAAAGTAATCATCAGAAGGAGCGAGACATGGGACGCCACGGACGCCATGCACGACACGCCGACGACGAGGAGATCCGGGGATGGTTCACTGGCCGCCTGCCGGACGGGTGGTTCACCGGGGCTCCGGAGGTGACGGTCGATCGCGAGGAGGTCCTGGTCGTCGGCACGCTGGCGCCGCCCGAGACCGCCGAGGGGGCGAGCGCCGCCGAGCGTGCGTCCGCGGAGGAGTCCCGCATCTCCGGCTTCCGCGAGGACACGCGTGAGGCCCGCATGCGCATCGCCCGCGACGCCGAGCACCGGTTCCGCAAGAAGGTCTCGTGGGGCGCCGAGGCGGGCGACACGCGGATCCTGTTCACCACGCTGGCCCTGCCGATGATGACCCGGCTCCGGATGCCGGATCGGGCGGTCCTGGACACGCTGGTCGAGTCGGGGGTCGCGCGCAGCCGGGCCCACGCCCTGGCCTGGTGCGTGAAGCTCGTCGGCGAGAAGCAGGCGGAGTGGATCTCGGAGCTTCGCGAGGCGCTCACGGACGTCGAGCGCGTCCGGAGCCGGGGACCGAACGAGCCGCAGGTCGTCTAGACCAGCGCGGCGACCTCGGCCGCCCCGTAGACGGCGGCGATCGTTGCGAGGAGACCCGCCACGGCGAACCGGAGATTGCGCTCGGTCGCCCGAAGGGCCATGGCGGAGCCGAGCCAGGCGCCCGGGATGACGCCCACGGCGAGGGGCACGGCATAGGACCAGTCGATCCCGCCGAGCAGCGCGTGGGTCGCGGTGCCGGGGATCGCGAGGATCCCCACGCACGCCAGCGACGTCCCGATGGCCTCCTTGATCGGGAATCCCAGCCAGGCCGTGAAGGCCGGGACCATCACGATGCCGCCCCCGATCCCCAGGAGACCCGACATCGCGCCGGCCGCGAGCCCGGTGAGGGCGAGACGTGCCGGTGAGGTCGGCCCCGCAGTCCGTCCGTCCGACGGCGCCGCCAGGGGGTCGATGGGCTGGACCGCGTCGGGCGTCGCCGCCACGCGGACCGCGGTGAACGCCATCAGCGCCGCCGTCCCGATCATCAACAGGTGCCCCTCGCCCGGGACGTGACGGGCGAGCGCGGCGCCGGCGACCGCCGCCACCGCCCCGGTGCCGCCCGTCCACGCGACGGCGTTCCACCGGATCAGGCCCTCTCGGCGGTACCGGAGCGAGCCCACCACGGCGCTCGGCAGGATGGCCGGGAGGGTCGTGCCGACCGCCTCGAGGGCGCCCGCGCCGAGGGCCCGGATGGCGGGCGTCGTCACCACCGCGCCCCCCACCCCGAAGGCGGCGGAGAGCATGCCACTGGCCACGCCCGCAGCGAGCGTCAGCGCGATCCGGATCCCGTCGTCCATCCGGGAAGGGTAGCGGGAGCGCCCCGGGGACCTGCGCGAGGGCCGTGGGCGGCTCGGTCCTAGACCGACATCTGGACCGGCAGCCAGCCGGGGGCGGCCGGGGCACGGTCCGCCGAGCCCGTCCGCGAGGTGGCGGCCACCTGATGGTCCACGTCCGCGTTCGCCGCGCTCGAAGACGCCGGGAGGGTGAACCGGGCTCCCGAGTTGCGGCTCACCCGGATCGCCGGCAGCGTGCTCGCGCCGTCGACTCCGCTCAGCCGGGCCACGAGCCGGCCGCCCGCGAAGACGATCCGTGCGATCAGGTCGTCCGCGGGGTCGATGGCCCCGTCGGTGTTCACGTCGAACACGACCTGCAGGCGGTTGCGGGAGCGCTCGGCAAGCGAGGCCGTGGCCCACGAGTCCCACGTCGTCACCGTCACGACGAGCTCGCCACCGTCGGTGCGCGCCGCGGCCAGCCCCCGGAGGTCGAGCAGGCCCCGGACGTCGTCACGGTCGCTCACCCGGTTCCCCGCCGGCGGCACCACGACGACCACCCCGTTCATTGCGGTGATGGGGTTGTTCGGGTTGTCGCCGCCGTGAACGGTGCAGAAATAGCGGAACACCCCCGGCACGAAGAAGCCGACCGACTTGGGGAACCCATCGGCGCGGTGCAGCCCGGTGTCGAACAGCGGCGCGCCTCCCGGCCGCCTCGCCACGGAGGTCGCGGAGTGGCCCGGGCAGGACACCGGCGAGCCGGGGATCTGAAAGTAGGGCGACTCGCAGTTGGGCTGCGGGTCGAGGGCCTCCTCATCGTAGTGCCACGCCGCACCCCCGCCGACCGGGATCTGGACCCGTGCGGGTACGTACTCGAAGTGCTGCATCCCGATCCGCACGGGAGCCGGCCTGGGTGCGGCGCGGGCCGGCGCCGGCCATGCGGGAAGGGCCAGGAGGAGGACCAGCAACGGCGCGATCCGGCGGAAGGACATCCCGCCGGATCGATTCGCCGTGTTGGCTCGGGGGCCCTGCTCAGTTCTGCCGGACCCTGCTCAGTTCTGCTCGACGCGTCCGCGCCAGGCACCCGTTTCCCGCCCGCGGGACTCGATGAACGCCTTGAAGCGCTCCAGATCACCCTCGATGCGCCCGCCGACGATGCCGAGCTTCTCCCCGGCCTGCTCGACGAAGCCTTCGGGATCGATCTCCAGCTGGAGCATCACCCGGGTCCGGTTGGGATCGAGCTTGTGGAAGGTGACGACACCGGCGTTCGTGGCGCCCTCGGTGCTGCGCCAGGCGACGCGCATGTCGGGCTCCTGCTCGGTGATCTTCGCGGTCCACTCGCGGCGCTGGCCGCCGATCTCCGCGGTCCACCGCAGCGTGGTGTCGTCCAGCTGCCGCACCGACTCCACGCCCTCCATGAACTCCGGGAACTCCTCGAACTGGGTCCACTGGTTGTACGCCGTGCTCACCGGCACGTCGACCTCGACGGACTTCTCGTAGGTCTTGGTCATGGTCGCCTCGACTCCTCACGTTGGGGCGAGAGGGGCGTTCCGACCACATATCTACGGGGCTATTCGAGGACCAGCTCCATGCCCTCGTGGGCGAGCACGGGGGGGTCGCCGTCCTCACCCCACAGCTCCACCGACCGGGACAGCATGGCCTCGAGGTGGGCGTCGGAGTGGAGCGGGTCGTGGTGGAACATCACCAGGTGCTCCACCTTCGCGATCGAGGCGAACGACACCACGTGGTCGGTGCTGGAGTGACCCCAGCCCACCTTCTCGGGGTACTCCTCCTCGCTGTACTGGGCGTCGTGCAGCAGGTAGTCCGCCCCGTAGGCGATGGAGTAGCCGGAGACCCAGTCCGGTGAGACCGTGCGGAGGTCCACGCCGAGCGCCGGCTCGTGATCGGGGATGTAGGCCAGGACCTTGTCGTTCTCCTCGATGCGGTACCCGACCGTCGGGCCGGGGTGGGACACGGGCTGGGCGGTGATCCTCGCGGGGCCGATCGTCCACTCCTCGTCCGGGACGTTGTGGAACGTGGGGTTCGACGGGATGTCGGCCAGGTGGATGGGAAACAGGGGCGGTGACAGGTAGCGGGCGATGCGCTCCTCCAGGCTCCGCAGCGGCGAGGGTGGTCCCCACACGTGGAGCTCGACGTCCGGACTCCACAGCGGCGAGAAGAACCCCAGCCCCTCCAGGTGGTCCAGGTGCAGATGGGACAGGAACAGGTGGATCACCTTGGGCTTCTCCTTGAGGGAGAGGCCGAACGGGCGGATGCCGGTGCCCGCGTCGAGGATGATCAGCGTGTCGTCGGCCAGGCGCAGCTCGACGCACGAGGTGTTGCCGCCGTACCGGACCGTCTCGGGGCCGGGCGCGGCGAGGGATCCCCGGCAGCCCCAGATCGTGGCGCGCATCCGGAACTCTACGCCGGGCTCGCGCCCGGCTCCTCCCAGAAGATGGCCACCGCCCCGACCGACTCCCCCGCGCTGGCGACCAGGGGACAGGCGGTGACGGAGATCTCGCGGTGTACGCCGTCGTAGCCGGTGATGCGGAACCGCCGGTAGGCGGGCTCGTGCTTCGACAGCGCCATCGCGAGCGGAAGCTCGTGCATCGGGATCGGCGTGCCGTCGAGGTCCTGGGGATCGAAGTCGTTGCCCCACCGGTCCCTGGACAGCTCGCCGGCCTCGGCGAAGCTCTCGCCCAGGATGGCCTCGGCGGGCTCGTTGTAGTAAACGAGCGTGCCCTCGGGGTCGACGACGAACATCGCGGTGGCGAGCTTCGACGCGAGCTCGCGGGCCAGGATGAGCACGATGCTCTTCTGCGGGGTGCGCGCGGCCATGGTCGTGGCAGCGTACGCGCCCAGGGAAGAACGGGACAAGGCCAAGGGGTGTGACGCGCGCCACAGCCGGGTGGAGAATGTCCACCATGGAGGTGAACCTGTCCGTCGACGATCACGTGGGGGCCGGCCGAAAGGCCCTCGAGCGCCACGATTGGGAGGAGGCGTTCCGTCACCTCTCCGAGGCCGACCGGGTTGGGTCGCTCGACGCCGACGGCCTGCGCGACCTGGGCTGGGCGGCCTGGTGGTCGGGTGAGTCGGATGCCTGTGTCGCGGCCCGGTCGCGGTCTTTCGCCCGCTACGTGGACGCGGAAGAGCTCGAGGAGGCGGCCCACGTGGCGCTGGACCTGACCGTCGTCCTGTCCAACCGGGGAGAGGCTTCCGCGGCGAACGGCTGGCTCTCCCAGGCCAAGCGGTTGCTGGAGGGACGTTCGGAGTCGGGCGCGCACTCGTACCTCGAGACCATCCTCGCGGTTCGGGCCCAGTACGGAGGTGACGATCCGGCGAAGGCCATCGAGCACGCGGAGCGGGCGGTTCGCATCGCGGAGCGGGCGGGCACACGGGAGAACCTGGCGCGAGCCCTCAACCGGTACGGGGCCATCCTGGTGTGGGCGGGCCGGGTCGAGGAGGGGATGGCGCTCCTCGACGAGTCCATGGTCGCCGCCGTGGAGGGCGACCTCGATCCGTTCGTGACCGGCGTCATCTACTGCAACATGATCTCGGCCTGCTCCGAGCTCGCGGACTACCGGCGAGCGGGGGAGTGGACCGACGCCGCCCGGCGCTGGTGCGAGCGACAGTCCATCAACGGGTTCCCCGGGATCTGCCGGGTCCACCGAGCCGAGATCATGCGGCTCCGCGGGAACTGGGCCGACGCCGAGGCCGAGGCCCGCCGCGCGACGGAGGAGCTCGACCACCACGGCCTCCGGAGCATCGCCGCGGCCGGCCTCTACGAGATCGGCGAGATCCGCCTTCGCATGGGCGACCTGCCGGGCGCGGAGGAGGCCTTCCGCCAGGCCCACGAGTTCGGACGTGATCCGCAGCCGGGCCTGGCCTACCTTCGCCTCGCGCAGGGGCGGCCCGATCTCGCGTCCGCGGCGATCAAGGCCGCGCTCGCGGGGGAGTCGACGGACCGACTCCATCGGGCTCGGCTCCTGCCTGCCCAGGTCGAGGTCGCCGTTCGGACGGGCGAGCTGGACTCGGCCCAGACGGCGGCCGCAGAGCTGGAGGAGATCGCCGAGGCGTACGGTTCGCAGGCTCTCCGTGCGAGCGCGGCGTCGTGCCGCGCGAGCGTCCTGATGCTCGAGGGCGACGCGGCGGGCGCGCAGGGCGACGCCCGGACC